>JAUXIQ010000212.1 GCA_030620925.1 Nitrospinota bacterium | reverse complement strand
GACACGGCCCCCGACGGGCCACTGACCGAGCTGAAGGTGCTCGAAGGGAACAGGTCGAGGGGTTGAATGGTGACGCCAGGCAAATTCCCGGGGACGATAAAGCTGGAAAGATTCTGGTGCCGCGCGGCTTTCTGATCGCTGCACGACAACAGATAGAACTGATCGGGCGGTGGAAACATGCCCCCAACGAATATCTTCTGTCCGCTGATAATGAAATATTCACCGTCACGCTCGTGTCGAAGAGCCTTTGTTTGCTGGTTGGCCACGTCCGTCCCGGCCTCGGGCTCGGTAAATAGCTGCCAGGTCAGAGCTTCACCACGGAATATGGGAGGCAGAAAACGCCTCTTCTGTTCCTCCGTGGCGCAGGCGAGTATGGCCGGCGCGGCCAGGACCGCCCAATCCATAATGATGGGAAGAGCCTGGCCTCTCCTGGCCAGCTCTTCGTGGATGACGATGCTCTGAGGAGCGTCCATGCCCCCGCCGCCGTACTCTGTGGGGTAGGTCGGATAGAGCCACCCTTTCGCACCTACTTTTTTGGCGAATTCCCGCCCTATAAGAAATTCCTCATGGCTCATCTTTTGAGTATCTCTTTTGGTGAACAGACCTTCAGGGATATTTTCGTCCAGCCAATCCCCTACTTCCTTTGCGAATCTTTCCTGCTCCTCGGTGTATTCAAGAGAAAAATCCACTGTTCTGACTCCCTAACTGAAGTGTTGGCAGGAATTAGCGGCTTTTGTTGCTTTGATCTTACTAATGCCGTTCAGGCGCCGTTCCAGTGCCCGGTACTGATAAATGCAGATTAGATAATCTCAAGAAATATATTATGGACGATTTTCGAGCATACTAATCCATCAAGCCCGTATCAGTCAACCGGAAATCAGTCGTCAGCACCGGCTTATCGCCGACCTCTGGTAACGACCAGGGATGGAAAGCAAAATATGAGCGCCACGGATAATTTTATCTTTAGTGGCAATGGGTTTATAGCAGAAACATTGACTTTTTGAAGGCAAACCAAGTCTGCAATATATGGATACTCAATGAATATCTAGACTTTCGTGAATAAGACACACTCCGGTCCGGTGGAACGATTTGCATAACCCCGTCTATTCTTTCCTGCTGCGGGAGACCGCTTAGTGCATGTAGAGGCCTCCGCTGACGCTTAAAGTCTCGCCCACCACGAAGCTGCTCTGCTCCGAGACCAGGTAGAGGACCGCCTTGGCGATATCCTCTGGTTCACCGGCCCTCCCGAGGGGCGTCGCGTTGCGCATCTTGTCCAGCTCCTCCTGGGGGAAGATGCGGCCGAGGAATTCGTTGTATATGAGGCCAGGTGCGATTGCATTGACTCTTATTCCCTGCCCAGCCACCTCCTGAGCGAGTGACTTGGTGAAGCCCACAATGCCCGCCTTGGCCGCGCAGTAATGAGATTCGGAGGCTCCCCCCAGCCAGCCCATCATGGAGGAAAGGTTCACAATGGCGCCGCTCTTCTGGGCCAGCATGGCGGGCAGCACGGCGCGGCAGCAGTAGAAGGTGCCCCTGAGGTTTATGTTTATCACCAGGTCCCAGGTCTCATCGTCCATCTCATGCACGGGAGCCAGCTTGCTTATGCCCGCGTTGTTGACCAGGATGTCTATCCGCCCGAACTTGTCGAGTGTTTGTGCCACCAGGTCTTCCACCTCGTCCTTGTTTCTCACATCGCAGCGGACGGCCAGGGCTTCACGGCCGGTCTCCTTCTCTATCTCCCCGGCGACGGTATTGATACGCTGAGGATGGGCATCACTCACCACCACATCGGCACCCTCCCCTGCCAGCAATCTTACGGTAGCGCTGCCTATCCCCGCTCCCGCCGAGGCCGTGACTATAGCGACTTTTCCTTCCAAAGTTCCAGACATCAAGAATCCTCCTACGTTTGTCTTAAAAGGTTATCTCATCCTTTTTCGCCGGCCTGTACATCAATACTTATTTCCTCCGCTTGCTCACGGTCATCTCCATTCTCCTATCTCCGGACAAAACAAATTACAAGGCTCAGGGAATAACGCCCTCATCCTTGAGCTTGGTTATATCCTTCCTGGTGTAACCCATTTCCAGCAGCACCTCTTCATTGTGCTGGCCGAGTTCCGGGGCCAGGGTCCTGATAGGGGGGGCTTCCTTGTTAAGGCGGATGGGCGTGGTTATGATCTTGCTCGGGCCGAATTCAGGATGTTCTACTTCCACGATATGTTCGTTGGCTGAAGTCGTAGGGTCGTCAATGACCTCCTGAAAGTTCGAAGGGATGTGCGTCCAGACGATACCGTTTTCATCGAGAAGCTCAGCCCAATCATCCCTGTTCCTGGTTTTGAAAGCTTTTTCAATAATGGAAAACAGTTCGATGTTGTTTTCCAGCCTGGCTTTGCGGGTGGCGAATTTCGGATCCTGCTCAACGCCCCCCAGGCCGAGGACCTTGCACAGCGGAGACCAGTAAGGCTCGTCCGGAAGACTGATGATAAAGAGCCACCGGCCGTCCCGGCACTCGTAGTAGTTGCTAGTGGGATTTCGTCCTTCCTGTCTTACCGTTCGCTGGGGTTCCTCCCCGCTTGAAAGCACCATCTGGATGGGAAGGCTCGTGACCCAGGTTCCGACGCCGTAAAGTGAAAGGTCCACTTCCTGGCCTCGGCCTGTCTTCTCCCTGTTGAACAGGGCCAGCATTACCGCGCCGAAAAATACAAGGCCGCACACCTGGTCGCCGATTCCGGCGAACTGCTGAGAAACCGGCGGCTGTCCCTCAACGCCCAAGCCGGCCATCAGGCCGCTCCGGGCCCAGAATGCGGAGGCGTCGAAACCGGGTTTGTTGGCATCCGGTCCTTTGTCGCCATAGCCGGTGGCATGGGCGTAAACAAGGCGGGGATTGATGGATGAAAGTTTGCCGTAGTCCATCTGCAGCCTTTCGAGAGCCCGGGTCGGGAGATTACTCACAAAGATATCCGCGTCCTCAATCAGTTTGTAGAGGATTTCCTTACCCTCCTTCTTCTTCAGGTCAACGGCCATCCCGCGTTTGTTACGGTTGTTCAGCCCGAACAGAGAAATCGGCATCTGGCTTTCATCAATTCCTAGTACGGAAAGGAACTCGCGGAAGTTATCACCGGTTCGAGGGTCCTCGATCTTGATTACCTCAGCGCCCCAATCTCCTAAAGTTGCTGCACAAACGGGAGCGAACGCCCAGGTGCTCAGATCGACGACTTTGATCCCTTCTAATGGCTGCATCATATTACGCCCTTTCTACTTGGATATAATCTCGGCTTGTGCGTATCGGTTATCATTACCATACGGCATCCTCGCATTCTACACGAATAATTTAATATTAGATTGGAATAAATCGGCCTATACGGAACAAGTTGACAGGTATTCGTTTGATGGATTACCATGCCCTGAACCGATTGGATAGTAGTTTTTTCGGTTAGACTGACGAGAAATCGTCGTCGTTTTACATGGCAGGTCCTTTTCCACACCATAAAACCGCTCAGTTTATTGGTGCCGATAGGCAAAAAGGAAGGGATAAGCGGCCGATGCCGCATAGTTCCGGGTATACTCCCCGGGCAATAGCTCAGGATTAGAAAGGAAATCAATGGACCTTTGGGAGGGCTGAAGATCGTCGAGCTGTTCGGCATAGGGCCCGGCCCGTTCGCATCTTCTGTTATTACAACCGTTTTGCAGTGGGAAACAACAATGAGTATAAAAGCGATTGACCACGCGGCAATTCCGATCAACAACGTCGAAGAGATGCTTTCGTTCTATCGCCGGTTAGGTTTTGATATATCAGATGAACATGCACCGCAGCTTTATTCCATAGATTTCGGTGATAACAAGATCAATTTCCATACGCCCCAACTCTGGCAATCGGGGGAGTTTTCGCTTCGAGGACCTACGGCGGTACCGGGCTGCGGCGATTTCTGTTTCGTCTGGGAAGGTAATGAAGAAGACCTCGTGTCGATGTTGGAAGGAGCCGGCGCGGAAGTAATTGAAGGCCCTGTTGAGCGGGTTGGGGGGCGTGACAAGGGCCGAACTGTCGGCATAAGTCGCTACATTCGAGACCCCGATTCAAACCTGTTGGAATTTATTATTTACCCCTAAGAGCGTTACTGAAAAGCAGGCCGTATTTCTGTAACGGGAGAACTACCGATTCGCTGGTTGGAGTCAGGTCATCTGCTGCCTGCACTTGATAAGCGCTTCTTCAATGTCCCCATCGAAATTACGGTTCAATCGCTGGATGGAGTCGTCCACGTTGGCCCGGGCCTCCTCGACTTCCAGGTCGTCCAGCCGTTCGTAATAGCCCAGCCTGCGCCCGACGCTGAAATGGAGTTTTTCTTCCGGCGGCAATCCCAGGTATCTGTCTATGGTGGCTAAAAGGTCTTCCTTTGCCTCCGGGAATTTCCCGTTGAGCTCCATGAGAAGGTTGTTCATGTGGTCGCTGATGAAATGGCTTTCGATCCCGTCGAGATTCTGAATGAAAAGTTGTTGTTCCCGGACAACTTCCTCGTCTCTTAAATGCTGCCACTCGCCTCTTTCCAGCCTGTCATGCATGGGAGTACCGGGACGGGCGATCATGCTACGCATCCGAATGAAGTCAGGGTTTATCCGGTTCAGCACGTTG
>JAUXIQ010000387.1 GCA_030620925.1 Nitrospinota bacterium | reverse complement strand
GCGGTCCCTGAGGAGAAATACCGTCTCCTATGGTGTCAGACGCCGCCCTTTTACGTCGACCTTACCACCTGGATGGAGGAGAAATACGGGGCGGTGGTGGCCTTCAACGACCCCCATAAGGAGGTGTGGTGGGAGAAGGGCGAGTACGACGGTGTTCCTGTCCTCGAGGCCATGGCCCGTCAGTATATAACCGATCCCTGGAACGGGTCGTCTGAGCGAAGGGTGAGCACGCTTGTGGAGAATGCCAGAGAGTACAGCGTCCATGGGGCCGTGCATTATAATCAGTGGGGTTGTCGGGTCTCTGCGGGGCACGCGCAGATGTTTGCGGAGAGGCTGGAAAAAGAAGTCGGTGTCCCCACCCTCATCCTGGACGGCGACTACATAGATTTCAGGAACCACTCGGATGCTCAGGTCAAGACGCGCCTCAGCGCATTCCTGGAGATGCTCTGATTCCGCTTCACGCTATTAAAATAAGGAAGGATGTCAGGTGACTCAAGCTCTCGATAAGCTGCTCAATGTTAACACCAGGGAAAACCAGGATGCAGGAGCGCAGAAATGGCACGAGGGGGGAGATAAAGTTATAGGCTACCTCTGCACCTACGTCCCTGAGGAATTGATTTACGCCGCAGGTATACTGCCTTATCGGGTCATGGGACACTGGTGGGACCCCACACCCGTTTCTGAGGGCTACCTTCCCGCCAACAGTTGTCCCTTCTGCCGCACGGTGCTGGAAGACGTTCTCAATGACAAGTACCCTTTTCTGGACGGTGTGGTTACCACTTCCTCATGCCGGATAATGACCCGCCTCTACGATCACTGGGAACAGTACAAAAACCCTGCGTTCTCATTCATGCTGGACTTACCCCACAAAGATAACCAGGATTCCGTGGATGTATTCACCAAACATTTATTAGAGCTCAAAAAGGGGCTCGAGGTATACAGCGAAAAAGAGATCACCGCTGAATCGTTGGGTGAAGCCATCGACGTTTATAACCGCACGCGGGAATTGCTTCGGGGCCTCTACGAGCTGAGAAAGGATGAAAAGCCCCTCGTCTCCGGCCACGAGTGCCTGGCTATAGTGACCGCCTCCATGGTGATGCCCAGGCCGGAATACAACGAACTGCTTGAAAAGGCCATAGTCGAGCTGGAGGAGCGCGACCTGCGCTACGAGGGGGATGCCCGCATACTCATCAGCGGCAGTATTCTCAGCAATCCCGAAGAGATAAAAAGCGTCGAAGACCAGGGCGGCCTGGTTGTCGCCGATGATCTCTGCACGGGCTCCCGCTATTTCTGGGACCTGGTGGAGACCAGCAGCGAGCTTGAAAAGCAGATAGCGCATTTGAGCTATCGCTATCTATGCCGCCTCCCCTGTACGCGAATGTTCGACAATGAGAAGCGTTACGATTTCATCAAGCAGATGGTGGAGGAGTATGATGTCCAGGGGGTGATATACAACGCACTTAAATATTGCGACCCCTGGGTCTATAATTATCCCCTCACCCGGGTGCGGCTGGAGGAGATGGAGGTGCCGGTGCTGCGCCTGGAGCGTGAGTACGCCGTCTCAGCCGCCGGACAGACATCTACCCGCGTGGGCGCTTTTCTGGAAATGCTCGCGTAACGGCATCCTGTTTATTCTCGACCCCAAAATTTTCATCCCCGTTAACATCAGCAACTGATAGAAACGCTTCAAACGCTTCTTGAGTCGCTTCTCCGTTCAATTTGGCACCATAAACTGTGTTGATTAAGTTTTCTTCGCTGTTTCCATGGTGATGCGTTATCCACTTAATTGCTTATACGGTTCAGCCCGAAAGCGGGGGTTTGCTCAGCCCTCGGTTAAACTCTCATGCGCGGGCGGCCTCAGCGTGGATACCACCAGGGCCGCTGCCACGCTGATGGCGCCGGTGGCAATATACATCCAGAAATAGCTCCCGGTCAGATCGAAAATATAGCCCCCGAAATAGGCCCCTATTCCTATCCCTATAGAGCCGATAAGAAAAACGAACCCGTAAAGGGTTCCGATAACCCTGAGTCCGAAATATTCTCTTAATATCATGGCGAAAAGGGGCATAATGGCGCCGGAGGACATGCCGAAAAGTATGCCCGATATATAGTAAGACCATATCTGGCGAGCGGCGATGAAGGAGAATATGGCCAGGGCCAGAAATACCAGGAATGCCGTCAGTGTTATTTTCGAGCCGACCCTATCCGCCACGTGCCCCGCTCCGATTCGACATATAGCGCTGGTAGTCCCCATAAAACCGAATATGGCCGCAGCCGTCATTTTTGCTATACCAATGTCCGTCGCATTGGCTACGAGATGATGAACGGGGCCGGAGAATGCCGTGCAGCCCAAAAAATGGGCGAGGGTGAGTAACCAGAAAGTAGATGTCCTCAGGCTGGCGTTAACGCTGATGCTCATCTCGCCGTTTACAACGTAAACCTCGTCCTCTGAATTTCCACCGCCCTCTTTTTCCGTTTGCGGATCGAGCTGCGTTTCCACCGGAACCCGACGCAATAACATGGACAGCGGCAGAACGACCCCCAAAACTATCAGCCCCAGTATTGCGAAGGCCCAGCGCCATTCGACGGTATTGATGAGGAACCTGCTGAGAGGGGAGAATAGTAGGACGCCCAGACCGTTCCCCGATGAAACGACTGCCAGCGCCACCCCCCGTCTCTCCTCGAACCATTTCGCTGCTTCGGCGCTCAAAGGCACGTAAAAGGCGGCAGTGCCCACGCCGATCATCGCGCCGAAAGTGATGTAGAGCTGCCAGATTTTGTCGATCCGGCTGGTGAGCAGCAGACCGAGGCCTAACGCAAATGCCCCAATGATCACCACTTTTCGGGTTCCTATCCTGTCGGACAAAAAACCGAAAATGAGTGAAAACGCACCTATCGCCCACCAGCTTAT
>JAUXIQ010000103.1 GCA_030620925.1 Nitrospinota bacterium | reverse complement strand
GCCTGCTGCGAGAAGTCCGCATGACCCCGGAAGACGGTGAGCCGGACTATCCGCGGGTGGACTCATCAGAGCTTTTGCAGCAGCCCAACTTCGTTGGGAACCTCTCGGTAAAGTTTCTCAAGGAACACCTCGTGTATCCCCTCAGGCTGGATGGCGATACCCTCTTCGTTGCTATCGCCGACCCCTGGGATTTTAAAACGCTCGACGGCATCAAGCTCGCCACCGGGTATCAACTGAAAGTTCACGTCGGGGAGGGCAAAGATATACTGGAGGCCATCGAGAGGTTCTACGGCAGCGGCGCAACCACCATGGAGAAGATAATCGACGACATGAAGGGGGAAGGGATGGACGTCGGGAGCGAAGATAAGGAGGATGTAGACCACCTTCGCGACATGGCCTCCGAGGCCCCCATAATAAAACTTGTGAACCTGTTCATCACTAAAGCCGTTGAGAACCGGGCCAGCGATATTCATATCGAGCCTTTCGAGGATAGACTATATGTCCGCTATCGTGTAGACGGTGTGCTCAGGGATGTGGATACCCCGCCCCGTAGACTGCAATCGGCCATTATCTCCAGGGTGAAGCTGATGGCCGACCTGAATATAGCTGAGAGGAGACTGCCCCAGGACGGCCGCATCCGCCTCCGGGTTTCGGGCAGGGAGGTGGATATACGCGTCTCCACGGTGCCCACCCTCTACGGGGAAAGCGTGGTAATGAGGTTGCTCGACAGGGGCAGCATACTGTTGAGCCTGGAGGAGCTGGGTTTTCCGGTGAGAGACCTGGAGTTCTTTAAGCGAGTAATCGAGAAACCTTACGGGATGATCCTGGTAACCGGGCCCACCGGCAGCGGTAAGACCACCACTCTCTACGCAGCGCTGCAGAAAATAAGCACTCACGAGAAAAAGGTCATCACCGTCGAAGACCCCGTGGAGTATCAACTGGTCGGTGTGAACCAGATACAGGTTAAACCCCAGATAGGGCTTACCTTCGCCAACGGTCTGAGGTCCATCGTACGCCAGGACCCGGATATAATAATGGTGGGCGAGATACGCGACGCCGAGACGGCGGAGATAGCCATAGAGTCCGCCCTCACCGGACACCTGGTCATGAGCACTCTGCACACCAACGACGCAGCGGGGGCGATCACCCGGCTCCTGGATATGGGGGTCGAACACTATCTGGTGGCCTCGTCTCTGGAAGGAATCCTGGCCCAGCGCCTGGTGCGTATCCTTTGTCCGCAGTGCAAGGAGTCCTACCGTCCCGACTCTGACGTTCTCAAGGGTATAGACGTCGATGCCCTTAAAGAGGACGTTGTTGTCTACCGACCCAAAGGGTGCCCGGAGTGCGACCAAACCGGCTATAGGGGCCGTTTGGGTATTTTTGAGCTCCTGTCGGTAACCGACGCCATACGTGAATCGATCGTTGCCAAGACCAGCTCCAACATCATCAGGCAGAAGGGAATAGGGCAGGGCATGCGTCTGCTCCGGGAGGACGGCTGGGATAAAGTCCGGCAGGGTTTGACCAGTGTGGAAGAGGTACTCAGGGTCACCATAGAGACTGAAGAGTGACAGCGTGAGGGGAAGACCATACGCCCCTCGCGTCCTTCCTATCAGGAAATCCTCCAGGGGGGTGAAATGCGATATATTCGAGGCATCGCTTCCTTCGTCTAACATAAAGAATGCCCTTAAAACAGGGGTTCGAAGAGAATGGCACACTACACATATAAAGCCGCCAACAAAGAGGGCGGCATAGTGGACGGCACCATGGAAGCCAGGGATGAGCAGGTGGTGGTGAACCGCCTCCAGTCACTTGGTCTATATCCCATAAAAGTTGAGACACCCTCGGCCCTCGACGTCCAGTCCGGCGCAGAGGTCGGAGTTTATTTCAAAAGGGTCAAGAGTCTGGACGTGACCACCTTCACCCGTGAGCTGGCCACCCTCCTGAGCGCCGGTTTCCCGCTTGAGCGGAGTCTGGACACCCTTTCAGACCTGGCGGAAAATCCCCGAATGAGAGAAGTTATCCGCGAAATTCTCAATGAGCTGAGGAGCGGAAGCTCCCTCTCCGAGTGCCTGGCGCAGCACCCCAGACTGTTTTCCAACACCTACGTGAACATGGTTCGTGCCGGTGAGACGGGGGGCTTCCTGGAGAACGTCGTGGAGCGGTTGGCGGGGTACATGGAAAATGCGCAGGAGGTAAGGGAGTATATAATTTCGGCCATGCTCTACCCCATCATACTGGTCACCGTGGGCGGCGCGGCGGTGGCCATACTGCTCACCATGGTGATACCCAGGTTCGCCCAGATTTTCGCCGAGCAGGGAAGAGCACTGCCCGCCTCTACCCAGGTGCTGATTACTTTGAGCGTGGGAGTGAAGGATTATTGGTGGTTGATAGCCCTGTGCATCACGGCGGTGCTTCTGAGCATACGCGCTTACCGGAACACGGAGCAGGGATCGGTCTGGTATGACGGCACCAAGATAAAGCTGCCGGTGCTGGGGAAGTTTTTTCTGCTCAATGAAACCGCTCGCTTCGCCCGAACACTGGGGACGCTGCTGGCCAACGGTATTCCTCTCTATCAATCCCTGCTGGTGGTCGGAGATTCGGTCGGTAACCGGGTTTTCGCCAGGGCGGTTCGGGAAGCAAGCGAGAGGCTCAGGGAGGGAGGAGGAATCTCCGAGCCGCTGGACAAGACGGGCGTTTTCCCTCCCCTGTTCATCAGGATGGTGTCTGTCGGTGAAGAGACGGGCAACCTGGAGATGATGCTGTACAAGGCTGCTGATACCTATGAGAAGCAGGTGCAAACCACCGTTAAGAGGCTCATAGCACTCATGGAGCCGACCATGATACTCATCCTGGGGGCCATAGTGGGGTTCATAGTGTTGTCCATGCTTCTGGCCATTTTCAGCATAAACGATATTCCTTTTTAATTCCGCATCGGGATGGCAGTTGAGCTTAAAAGTGTTTGTTGTGAGAGGTTGAGCAGTCTTTCCGGTATAAATTTTTCCTCGAGTGGAGGTACCCGGATATGGGCATGGGAGATGCGAGAGCCGGATCCAGGCAGAGGGGGTTCACGCTCATAGAATTGCTGGTGGTGATAGTAATCATCGGCCTGCTGGCGTCCCTCGTGGGGCCGCGCCTTTTCGGCAAGGTGGAGAAATCCAAGAGAGCGACGGCGCGGGCTCAGATAGAGCTGTTCGCCACCGCGCTTGACAGCTACCGCCTGGACCTGGGGGGATACCCCAACAGGTTGGAGGAGCTGGTCCAATCTTCGCAAGACAAATGGGATGGTCCCTACCTGAGGAAGAACAAGATTCCCCTGGACCCCTGGGGCGAAGAGTACCTGTATGAGGTTCAGGACGGCGGCAAGGACTACCGGCTGACCTCGAATGGTGGAGGCGACAAACCCATCAACAGCTGGGAATGAGGCGGCCGTGATCTCGGACCGGGGGAAAAAGAGCCAGGGGAAATACCCCTCCATGCTTTCGCTTTTGGGCCGAAGGAGAAGCTGTTCGCTCAGCTCTTCGTCCCAGGGCGGATTTACCTTTCTTGAACTCGTCGTCGTTCTGGTCATCATGGGTTTGGCCCTGGCCTTGATCGCTCCCGATGTGAGGAAGAGCGTGGAAACCCTCCGCCACCGGACCGCCATCAGAGAGCTTGCCGCCGCTCTCCGCCATGCCAGAAGCCAGGCAGTACATACAAAAGAAACGTATAAGGTGATCATCGATACCCGGAAGGGCGTCTATACCCTTGCCCCTTCAAAAGTTTTACGCTATGCCGGAAACGGAGCGGGAAAGGAAGCGGGAACGGGCGCATCGTCTGCACCGGGTATCAGTTTGCGGAGGGGAAAACTGCCTCCGGGGCTTGTAGTGGAAAGGGAAGAAGAGTCTTATTCCTCCTCCGGCCGGGAGGACCTTCTGGAGATAAGGTTCTACGCCAAAGGGAATTCCAGCGGGTCGTCACTGATTTTAAAATGGGGAAAGACCGGTTATCACCTTAATGTGGATGCGATTACGGGAAAGGTGAGGATAAAAAGCCTTGAGAAAGAAAGATTTTAAGACACATCGGCGGGGGTTTACGCTGCTTGAGGTGATGGTGGCCCTGGCCATCCTGGGCATGGGGTTGGTGCTGGTGATGCAACTGTTTGCAGGGGGCCTTCGCTCGGTCAAGGTTTCAGAAGAGTATACCATGGCCCTCCTCTACGCCCGACAGAAAATGGAAGAAGCCGTTTTTTATGAGAATCAGGAGGGTGGGGCCGGGAGCGGGGTGATCGAGGGAACAGACTATACCTGGGAAACGGAGGTTTTGCCTCATCCGTTGAGCGATGAGGAAGATGATCGCTACGCAAACGTCCAGGCGCACGTTTTAAAAGTACGGGTGAAATGGCCCGGGCTCGGGCGCCAGAAGTATGTGGAGCTGAGCACGCTTAAAACCAGCCCCGCGGTGAATCCCTAGCGGCCTTCAGGAGGATGACGCTTTCATGCTTGAGGTTGAACGGAGGAAAAACTCCAGCAAAGGGTTCACCCTTTTAGAGCTGCTTGTAGCATTCACCATCGGGGCCATGATCATAGGCATAATGGTGGGTGTGTTGAGGCTGGGAATACGCTCCTGGGAGAAGGGGCACCAGCGGGTGGACGGATATCAGCACCTGAGGATGATGACCGAGCAGATCATGGAGGATATGCGCTCGGCCTTCCATGCAGACAGCGACAAGGTCACCAGTTTCGTCGGTGAAAACGACAAGGTCACCTTCCACACCACCACCGGGGGGCTTGGGCCTCTTTCAGACATCTACGGGGTGCGCAGGGTCTCCTATTACATCGATTCCCAGGGTCGGCTGGTGATGGAGGAGGGTTATCCCTTCGACGAATCGGTTACGGGGGGGAAGGCGGTCCCCCTTTTCGACGGAGCGGAAAGTATTGAGTTCAGATACTATAATGAGAAGGGTGATATCAAGGAATGGTTTAAGAATTGGGACTCTAAAGAATTTCGCGGGCTTCCGGGCGCGGTGGAGATAACTCTCACCGCGGTCATCGAAGAGGATAAAAGGATAGAACTGCCCCCTGTAATCGTACCCATATATACCGGTCGTATAATAAACACTTCCGCCGCAGCGGTGAGAGGCGGCACTTCCAGGGGAGTGCCGAGCAGATGAAAAGAAATGAGCGGGGCATAGCTCTCCTGATGGTATTGTGGATAATGGCGCTCCTCACGGTCATAGTGACCGAGTTCGCTTATTCCATGCGCACCGAGGTTAACATTACCAGGAATTTTAAAGATGACATGCAATTCTACTATCTGGCCAGGGCCGGCGTGGAGAGAGCGTTGGCCGAATTGTCCGTCGACTTCGATTTCAATTACCTGGATGGCGAAGGGAACGTAGTCTTCGCAAAGATCGAGCCGTTGCCGGGGGGGATAATGGAAACACCTGGAATGGGGGGTGAGATGGCCGCCGGGCGGAGAACCCACCTGGGAGAAGGCACTTACAGTTATCGAGTAATAGATAAGGAAGGGAGGATCAACGTCAACGTGGCGGTGAGAAACAGCTCAATACTGAATGAGCTACTACTGCAAACGGGGATCAAGGAAAAAAAGACGAGGGATACCATAGTAGATTCCATGCAGGATTGGGTGGACAAAGACGACCTCCACCGCCTGAACGGAGCGGAAGACAGCTATTATTTGAGCCTGACCCCCCCCTATCACGCCAAGGACGGACGTTTCAGCACCGTTGAAGAGTTGTTGCTGATCAAGGGGGTAACCGCGGAAATATTTTACGGAACGCCTTATAAGGACGTCGAGGAAGGGGGATATAAAGGATTGGTGAATTTCATCAGTATCACCGGCTCCAACAGGGTGAACATCAATTCCGCGCCGGAGGAGGTGCTCAGAGCCCTGGGATACGATGATGCCAAACTTGTTACCCTGCTTTCAGGCCGACCCCATCGCTCCATACCCGCGCTCCTGAACAGGTTCCCCAGGGGGACGTTCAGACCCGCCCTGAAATCGAGTTACTTTACCATAGAGGCCACCGGAAGCAACGATATGGGGGAGGGAAAGAGAGTCATCCGGGCGGACGTATTGCGGCGCGGAAGGGGGCGGCAGAACGTACTACGGATCACCGGCTGGAACGATAACTTTTACCGGCCCTGAAAGAGCGGTTCTGAGATGAGGGTTTTCATGGGGGAATTCCTCTTCAGGGGTGTTCGGTAGATGTGAAGCCGCCTTGCAAGCCGGGCGGTTGCTGTTTGCTAAAACTGGCCTATATTCGCTATAATACCTACGTAGACAGATGCTTCTACCCGCATAAAGTTGCGAGGAGCCCTGCGGGCGGATGGGAGCACAACAGTCCGCACAGCAAAAGGAGTGCTGTTTTGGGCAAGCCGAAAAACATATGTATCGTTGCCGTGGACCGTGAAGCGCTGACGCTTTCCTACCTGGAGCGCTCTTACCGGTTGTACATACTCCGGGCATACAACAGGATCATCCTCCCCGGCGGCGACGGGTTTTCCTGGCTTGAAGACAAGGGATACAGCGATGAGATAAGCTCTTTCGTGCTGCGGAACCGCTTGAATACGGAGACCGTCGTTCTATCCATCTCCGCTCGGGAGGCCATCACCACATACTTACAGCTCCCGGAAGTCGCCCGCGAGGACGCTGAGAAAATCCTCAGGTTCGAGGTGGAAAAACATATTCCCATCCCCCTGGAAAGCGTTATTTATGGTTACCGTCTGCGCACCGCCGGGCGTTCCGGCGGCCTGGAAGGAGCGATAGCAGCGGCTGAAAAGACCACCCTGGAAGGGTATATCAACCTGCTGGAAGAGGCGGGGATAAGACCGTCCATAGTATGCCTGGACCTGGAAGGCCATATTAAATATTGGATGGACCGGCAGTCGGCCGGGGAAAAGGCGTTCCTTTTCCTCAGGGTAT
>JAUXIQ010000046.1 GCA_030620925.1 Nitrospinota bacterium | reverse complement strand
CATTATCTGCCCGCCATCGCCAGAGGCGAGCTGCGCTTCGCCTTCGGGCTCACCGAGCCCAACGCCGGATCAGACGCGGCAAACACGCAGACCCGCGCCGTGCAGGACGGGGACAACTTCATCATCAACGGCAATAAAATGTTCATCACCGGCTCCCACGTGGCCGACTACGTTATGACCGTAACCCGCACCGACCCCAACGTCCCCAAACACAAAGGGCTGACAATTTTCTTCGTGGATACCAAAAACAAAGGCTTCTCCGCCATGCCGCTGGACAAGTTCGGGGGACGCGCCGTCGCCTCCTGCGAGCTGGTCTATGAAGACGTGGTGGTACCCCAGGACGCCATATTGGGAGGCCCGGAGCGACTGCACGACGGATGGAAACAGGTGTTCACCACCCTCAACGTGGAGCGGATCGTCATCGGCGCCGGTTACGTCGGTGAGGGCAGGCTGACCCTTGAAGAGGCAATCCAATATTCCAAGGAGCGCGTCCAGTTCGGGCAGCCTATAGGAAAGTTTCAGGCCGTGCAGCACATGCTGGCGGAAGTCGCCACGGAGCTGGAAGCGGCCCGCTGGCTCGTCTACAGGGCGGCCTGGCTGAGGAAAGAAGACCAGCCCTGCGCCAAGGAGGCCGCCATGGCCAAACTGTTCGCCAGTGAAATGACCAAGAAGGCCGCCCTCACGGGCATGCAGGTCATGGGCGGCTATGGCTATATGAACGAGTTCGACATGCAGCGCCACCTGAGGAACGCTGTCCTGGCGCCCATCGGTGGAGGCACCAGCCAGATTCAGAAGAACATCATCGCCCGACAGATAGGGCTGTAGTGGCTGAGGGAACCCTTTTGAAAAAGGGTTCCCTCAAACTCCCTCCCAAAACTTCTATGTAACCCCTTTCACAAAAGTCTTTGGAAGGGGGTTTGGGGGGAACTTTTCTACAGAAAGGTTCCCCCCGATTATCCTTGTTTCGCTTCGAACAGACGGGTGGCAACACCTTTTATGTATTCGCTGTCCTTCAGTCCTGAGACCAGGTGAGCGGGGATGGCTTCTATGCCATTGAAAGCGCCGCTGATGGCCCCGGTGATGGCCCCCGTGGTATCGACGTCGCCTCCGGCCCGAATCGCCCTCTCCACGCTGCGGCAATAATCGTCCGGGCTTCTCATGAATGCGTATAGAGCCATAAGCACGGTGGGGATAACGAAGGGGGTTATATAATCCAGGCGGTCTTCTGGTCTCCGCCAACCGGCTGCGGCGATCCTGTAGAGCGCATCTTCCTCATTATTTAATTTCATCCACTCCCCCAGCTCCACTAAATGCCCCGCGAACTCCTCACTATAGGGTTCTACCAGCGCACTTATCCTGTGAAGAAAATCCCTCACTAAAAATCCGTCGTAATTGATGCAGTAAGCCACTGCCGCCGCCACTGCTATGGCCCCCGCGGTGGCCCTGGGGTCTTTATGGGTAATTATGCTGGATACCTCGGCATGGCGGGGGATATCCTCCCGGCTATCGCAGTCCCAGAGACCGATGGGGCTCACCCGCATGGCCGTACCGTTCCCCGCCCTGCCCTCCTCGGTGCCGCACTGAGTCCAATCAGACCGCCCGCTTATAAGCTTCATCATCGCTTCGTGGCAGCTCGCCCCCTGCCCCACGATGGTCTCCGTGCGCCACAGGTCAGCGTATTTCTCCGCTATATCCGCTCCGTCAACTCCCCGCCGATTTATCAGCGATTCCGCCAGGGCCAGGGTGAGCTGCGTATCATCAGTGTCTTGCCCTGAGGGGTACGCGCCGATCCTCCTGTATCCATCAAACAGATCGGGCACGTCTTTCATGGCCGCCGCCGACCAGCCCTCGAAGGGTGCGCCCAATGCGTCCCCCACCGCCGCACCCACTATGGTTCCCACAAAACGCTGCTCGATATTCGCCCCGTTCATGGCCCAATCCCTATTTCTATTGAAACGGCGTGGAATTTAAATTAGTATTAGCATAAGGAGATTTTACACCTAAACTTACGCTGGAATCGCAAAAGATGCAAGAGGACGGAACAAACCCATGTACATTGACATGCACGTGCACGCAGAGGGCTCCTGGGATTCCTCTGCAACCCTCAACGACTATATGAAACAAGCAGTGGAATTGAAAGAGGAAGGTTATCAGATAGACGGCATATGTATCTCCGAGCACGACCGCTACAAAGAGCCCATACCCGATCAAAAACTGCTGGAAGAAAGCGGCCTCACCGTGCTCACCATCATGGAAGACAGCCTCTATTACGGACACGCTCTCATAATCCTTGATACCGAGGAGCACTATAAAGAGTATATGAAGACGAAGTATGACCTGCGCGGTAATGACAGGATAGAGAAGATAGAGTCTATGGGGGGCGTTATCGTTCCCACCCATCCCTTCCGCTACTCGGCAAACAGTTTCGGCATGGCTCTCGACCACCTGAACAGCATCAATATCATAGAAAGCCTCAACGGCACCAACTCCAGGAAGGAAAACGAAAGGGCGCTGGCTTTCATGGCACTGCACAACGGCAGATTTCGAGGAATCGGCGGCAGCGACGCTCATTATTTGAGGGAGTTCGCCGCCTGCCTCACGCATTTCGAAGTCGAAATCAAGGACAACTCCGACCTTATAGACTCTCTGAAGAGCGGCAACTTCCGGGCGTTATGGCTGGCGGAAACGAAATCTTAAATTTAACCGCTCTGCGAGCGGCACACAATGAAAACTCTTTTCGTTTACAAATGACAGCAACTTAAAAAAGATCGAAAAGGAGACGGTAATGGCCAAGAACAGAATCTGCGAACTTCTTGGAATAAAGTACCCCATACTGCAAGGGGGTATGGTATGGATATCCACCACGGAGCTGGCTGCCGCGGTCTGTAACGCGGGTGGAATGGGCGTTCTGAGAGGGAGCCAATCCAAAGAACAGTTGGCGGAAGATATTGAGACCATGCGGGAGCTTACCGACAAATCGTTCGGTGTGAACATCCCCCTCATCGACCCCCTGTCTCAAGGAGTGTTGGAGATGGTGGCGGACAAGAAGGTGGACGTAGCCATAACCTCTGCCGGCAACCCGGCCAAGTTTACCGGCTGGCTCCAGGAGGCCGGACTCAAAGTCATGCACGTGGTCCCCTCCGTTCGCATGGCACAGAAAGCTGCGGACGCCGGGGTAAACGCCGTAGTAGCGGAAGGATACGAAGCCGGAGGACACAACGGAGTGGACGAGATAACCACTATGGCCCTCATCCCCCAGGTTGTCGACGCCATCGACGTCCCGGTGGTGGCGGCGGGGGGACTCGGAGACTCCAGAGGCTTGATAGCCGCCCTGGCCCTGGGCGCAGAGGGAGTCCAGATGGGGACCAGGTTCATAGCCACCAAAGAATGCGTCGCCCATCAAAACGTTAAAGAGTCGATCCTGGCATCCTCTGATACCTCTACGGTAATAACCGGCAGGAGCCACGCGCCCGTGCGCATGCTTAAAAATAAGCTCGCTGAACAGATCCTGGAAAGAGAGCATGCCGGTGCACCCCATGAGGAACTGCTTGAGTTCATAGGCTCAGGCCGCACCAAAGCCGCCCTCATCGAAGGGAATCTGGATGAAGGTTCGTTGATGGCGGGGCAGATAGCGGGCCTGGTGCGGGAAGTTAAATCAGTCAAAGAAGTCATTGACGAGCTGGTCAACGACGCATCAGGCGTCCTTTCGGGAATCTCGGAAAAACTGGATATCTAAACATTGCCGTTGGATTATAAAATCCGCACGGCGGACTTAAACTGACTTGTGAGGATTATGCTTTATGAGTGGCCCTCTGCACGGCATAACTGTGATTGACCTCACCACGGTCCTGGCGGGCCCTTTCGCGTCCATGCTGCTTGCGGACATGGGCGCTCAGGTGATAAAAATCGAACCGCTTCACGGCGACAGCGGGCGTTCCCTGGGACCTCCGTTCCAGAAGACCGAGAGCCACTTGTTCCTGGGAATGAACCGCAACAAGAAGAGCATGGCGGTGGACCTCAAAAAGGCGGAAGGCAGGGATATCGTCCTTAAACTCGCCGCACGGTCTGACGTATTCATGGAAAACTCCCGGCCGGGCACCATGGAAAAGCTGGGGTTGGGCTACGACACCCTCTCTGCCATCAACCCGCGCCTCATCTATTCTTCCACCACCGGTTTCGGCACCGCAGGCCCCCACACCGATAAAGCGGCCTACGAGCTCGTGCTCCAGGGCTATGCTTCGGTCATGGACCGCGGCGAGAACCCGCCCCAGAGGGATAAATCTTCAGTGGTAGATATGCCCTCCGGCCTGATGGCCGCTGTCGGCATTCTGGCCGCACTGTATAACAGACAGGAGACAGGCGAGGGGCAGCGGGTGGATACCTCGCTTCTCGGCTCGGCAATGGCCATGCAGGCCCACCGCATGGTGATGGGCGAAGACAGGTCACAACCCGCCTTCGATGGTACCACCGGTAATCACCCCGCTTACAGGACGTACCAGACCAGTGACGGATACATCAACGTAGCCGTCCTGAACGAAGGTCTGTTTAAAAAATTGTGCCGGACCCTGGGGGTCGAAGAACTGGGCGATGATCCGAGGTTCAACTCGCACGCCAACAGGTTCCATAACGCTCAACAACTCATACCCGTTTTTCAGAAAATACTTCAACAGAAAACGAGCCCGGAGTGGACCGACCTCCTGGAGGAGGCCGGTGTTCCCTGTGGGCCGGTGAACACCATCGACGACCTCTTTAACGACGAGCACATCCTGGCTAATCAGCTTCTCATCAAGCAGACACACCCCGTCGCCGGCGATTTGCAAACCCTGGGGTTCCCCCTCAAAATGGAGAAAACGCCTGTTTCTGTGGAATCTCCGGCCCCTCTCCTGGGCGAACACACCGAAGACATCCTGGATTGGCTGGGATACGATAAACGCGAGATCGAAGCCCTCAAAGAAAAAGTGGTGGTTCTCACTGCCTCATCTCACCCGGTGCCTGAACGTTCTTCAACAAGGCCGGCGGAGTAACCCGATAATAATCTTATAAAACTTGCCGCCTCTGAAAGAAAAATGTTATATGTAGACAGTTGATTAGATGGAGTGAGACCAATGGACAAAGACTATATATTAAAACTTTTCCCTGAACTCGATTCCATAACGGACGAGACCGTGAAAGAGGGAGCGGCCCGAGCCTGGCTATTATCCCTGAAAGAGAGCGACTGGGAGAAAATAGAAGACATGCCCTGGATTCCTGGTGTGGCGGAATTTATCACCAACGTCGATCACTGCCGGGGTACGGCTAAAATCGCTATGGCACTGGGCAGGGCGCTGATCGAACAGGAAAAAGTCGAGCTCAACCTTGATTACGTTATCGCCGGGGCTGTCTTGCACGACATGGGTAAGCCGCTGGAATACTCAGCAAAGGGAGGAAAGACTGAGATCGGCAAATACCTCCTCCATCCGCAGCTGGGAGCGAACATCTGCATGAAAGCCGGGCTACCCGCCGAAATCACCAACATAGTCCAATATCACAACACACCGGGGGAAATTCCGGTGAGGACACTGGAGCTCGAGATCATCCGCTCCATGGACCATTGCCATGCCGATTCCATGCTCAGAAAACATGCGGGTTTGACCGTGCGAGATGTGTTCACCGGCGCCACCCCCAAACCGATAAAAAAATAGAGTCGTCGGAAGATCATTTAGCCTTTCACCTCTAAAGAAAGCTTGTAAAGGCCTCCGGAATGGAAAACAGAGTTACCCGGCTGCTGGGCACCGAACATCCCATCATCCAGGGCCCCATGCGGTTCATCACCATGGCGGAGATAGCCGCCGCCGTCTCTGACGCCGGTGGGTTCGGCCTCATAGCAGCCTCCTCCCTGCCGGGAGACGAGCTGTGCGAGCAGATAAGAAAAGCCAAGAAGCTCACGGACAAGCCCTTCGGCGTAAATATATCGCTGAGGAGGCCCAACGCGCCGGAGGCCATTGAAATAGTCATCGAAGAAGGGCTGAAGTGCATAACCACCTCCGCCGGCGACCCGGGCCGGTTCATCGACCGGCTGAAAGAGGCGGGTATAAACGTGCTGCACGTGGTCCCCAGCGTAAAGCTGGCCGTGAAGGTGGAACAGGCGGGAGTGGACGCGGTCATAGCCGAAG
Organism: Nitrospinota bacterium; assembly: GCA_030620925.1. Lineage (GTDB taxonomy): Bacteria > JAUXIQ01 > JAUXIQ01 > JAUXIQ01 > JAUXIQ01 > JAUXIQ01. The sequence continues at coordinate 3,586 of JAUXIQ010000046.1, read as the reverse complement.
GCGTAGAATCGGGCGGGCACCTCAGCTACGATGAAGTGACCACCATGACCCTCATCCCCCAGGTGGCCGACGCCGTGGACATTCCGGTGGTGGCCGCGGGAGGGATAGGTGATGCCAGGGGCTACCTGGCCGCAATGGCGCTGGGCGCCGAAGGAGTGCAGATGGGCACGCGTTTTCTGGCTACCGTAGAATGCGCCGTCAGCGAGGATTACAAAAAAGCCGTAACGGATGCTTCTGATACAGACACCACCATCATCGAAAGAGGCATAAGCCCCATGCGGGCCCTGAAAAGCGAGGCCGTTTCGCAGCTCCTGGAGCTGGAAAAAAGCGGAGCCTCCCCCGATGAAATAAAGAAATTCACCGAAGAACACGCCACTGACCCCATCAGCGGAGACGTCTGCAAAGGCATAGTAAGCGTGGGGCAGGTGGCAGGTGTAATTGACCGAATCCAAAGCGTCAAAGAGGTAATCGAGGAAATAATGGAGGGGAGCAGATCGATCACCGAAAACTTGTACCAACAGATAAGGCAGACCGCCGTATGATGCGCGGCGGCATCGCGGGAGGTGATTAACAGTGGTGGAATTCGATAAAAGCATCATCGGCAAAGAATACGAATTAGGCACCTATGAGGTAACCAAGGAAGAGATCATCAATTTCAGCAAGGTGCACAAAGAGGTAAACCCGGCCTTCTATGACGACAATGCCGCCGCCCAGCTCGGTTACGACGACATCATCGCTCCCCCCGGTTTCTTCAATCAGATTTTGCTTCCGGAGGGTTATCCCGAAATAAGGATAGAACATGGCCGCATAGAGCTGTTCGCCGGGCAGGAGCTGGAACAGAAAAGACCCCTGAGACCGGGCGACGTTATCACCGTAAAGAGCAAGATAGCCGATGTGTTTGAGAAAACCGGGCGCAGCGGTAAGCTGGTTTTCGTCGTTCGTGAAGCGACATACAGCGACAGTGACGGCGAGGTGGTGGCCATAATACGCTCCACCATGCTCCAGGGAGACGTTGACGAGCTGGAATCAAAAGAATAATAATGATGGGTGAATGTATGGCCGCTGAAGAAATCCATTTCGAAGACGTAAACCCGGGAGACATGCTCCCGCCATTGACCCGCATATTCACAACCGACGACGTGCGGGCCTACCTAGATTCGGTGGGGCTGTTTCACAAACGGTTCGTGGATGACGACTACGCAAAAACCGAAGGCCTGGAACGCGCCGTCATCCCCGGTAACATCAGCTTCGGTCTTCTATCCCAGATCGTTACCGCATACTTCCCCGCCGACTCCCTGGTGAACCTTAACGTAAATTTCAGAGGTTTCGTCCGGACGGGAATAGAATTCACCTGTTACGGGGTAATCACCGAAAAAAAATCCGAGAGCGGGGAGAACCTCGTGGAATGCGAGGTCTACCTCCAGGACGAAGACGGCCAGCGGCCGGTCAAAGGGCTGTGCACCGTCCGGTTGCGCAGCCGCGATGATAAAGGGGAGAAATCATGAAGGTGAGCCTGAAAGAAGTTGAACAATTGGTCATAACCATCCTGGTGGACAATTACGCAGACTCCTTCATGAGCGGTACGGAGGAGGTCCAGCGCCCCACCCTCAGCAGAGGGGGAAAACTAGCCGAGGCTCTGCTCGCCGAGCACGGTTTCGCGACCCTGATAGAGACAACACTGGAAGGGGAAACGCACAAAATCCTCATGGACGCTGGGATGACCAAGGATAGCATTTTCCATAACCTCAAATCGCTGGAGCTGGACCTCAACGGGGTAGAAGCTATCGTCCTTTCTCACGGGCACCCCGACCATAACGCGGCCATGATAAAGCTGGTAGAAAGCCTGCCGGAAAAGAGTATCCCCTTCATCGTTCATCCCGACGCTTTTCTCAAAAGACGCATAAGGATACCCAACAGGGAAGAGGTAATTTTCCCCGAGTTCAAGGAGGCGGAGCTGGAGGAGGCGGGGGCAGCGGTTATCAAGAACAGAGAGCCCTATCTATTGGCAGGTGATTCCCTGCTGGTAACCGGCGAAATACCCAGGGTGACCGATTTTGAGAAAGGTTTTCCGCCGAACTATGCTGAAATAGGAGGAGAAGTAAAGCCGGACCCCCTCGTGAAAGACGACCAGGCGATTGCCATAAAAGTAAAAGATAAAGGGCTGGTGGTGCTCTCAGGCTGCGCCCATGCGGGGATAATCAACAGCGCCCTTTACGCCATGGAGCTGACCGGCGAGAAATAAGTGCATTCTATGATCGGTGGTTTTCATCTCACAGGCCCGCTGTTCGAGCCCATCATCGACAGGACCATCAGCGAGATAAAAAAGATAAACCCCAAAATCGTGGTCCCCACCCATTGCACAGGCTCAACCGCCATGTTCCGCTTCAGGCAGGAGATGCCCGAAGCTTTCGTGCATAACTGCGTGGGCACCAAGTTCGTCTTCTGAATTGGGCAAACACAAGAACCTGTTCTGAGCAGGGTTCGCCACTGCTAAAATATTCTCTGGGGAAACTCTTCTATAGTCCCGCGTTTCGCAGGGTTCCCCAAGGATGCACCTGAGAGTGACAAAAAGTAAATACTGGTTTGATAACCCTATTTCAAGGCGACTCGGATCGACAAACACGAAATTTTTGGGAAGGAGTTAGAGGGAACCGTTTTGCTAAAAGGTTCCCTCAATTATATACGCCGAATTCGCGGGCCGCTTCCAGCATGGCGCAGATGTTTTCCGGGGGAACTTCTTTCTGGATATTGTGCACGGACGTGCACACGTAGCCTCCGCCGGGGCCGAGCACTTCTATCCGCCGCTTGACCTCTTCCCTCACGTCGTCCGGGTTGCTTGCCCATATTGGTGCCGCAGAGGTCGCATCGGACGATACCGTGTAATAAAGGAGGGCCAAAGCGGGGTTCCAACTGCTGGTCGGGGTTTTTGGGCTGTTTATGGCGGGCGGCCATTTCCCTACGGGCGCGTTTAACCGTCTCCTCATCGAACAATTTAATTTTGGTATCCATCGGTCGGAGGCCTTCCCTGGTGGGTGTTATGATGCCGGTGAAATAGAGGTCGTTATTGACAATGTAGCGGAGGCCAGTATCGTTCCATTTTGTTAACTTCCCTTTGTAATACCGCTCGCGTTTAGGGAACTTGTCCAAGTTAGCGTTCAAGTAATCCCGGAGGGGGAATATTCCCATGCCATCGATAATCCGGTTAAAAATCTCCTTGAGCGCGGGCACTTCCTCCTTCACTGGGAAGTATCCTTTTTCTTCAATATGCCCAATGCCGTATGGCTTTGAGCCACCGCTGAACTTACCCTTTAGACGGGCTTTCATATGCCCATCGCTTACCCGGATTCCCGCGTGACATTATCACGGCGGCTATCATCAAGGGCATCTTCCAGGTTGCTCATTCGGTCGTAATCGTCGTGGGGGTACAGGCCATCATGGGGTGATTCGACGCTGGTCTTGGACACCTTCTCCAAAGTGCGAATAACACGGTGGCGATCATCGCGGTCTATAAACCTACCGATCCGGTCTATCATATACACGAGGAGGAAATTGACCTCCCCGGTCTCAATAAAGGCTAAGCAGTCCT
>JAUXIQ010000317.1 GCA_030620925.1 Nitrospinota bacterium | reverse complement strand
GTGCGCAGCGCCGAGCTGTGCTCGCGTTACGGGATGGATTTCATCGAAGCCGCCAATATAGCCGCCTTCGCCACCGAGCTTTACAATAAGGAAATCCTCAGCCTCCAGGATACCGACGGATTGGAGCTTCGCTGGGGTGATGGGGAGGCGGTTCACGAGCTGCTCCGCAAGATAGCCCACAGGGAGGGCATCGGCGACGTGCTGGCCGACGGGCCGGTGGAAGCGGCCCGCCGCATAGGCAAGGGCGCGGAATATTATTCATTGCACGGAAAAGGTCTGGGCGCTCCCTCCGACCCCCGTGCCCGGCTTTCCACCGAAGCCTTCAGCTCTTTCATTAACCCCCGGGGCAGCCATATCTCCCATGGCGGCATCACCCTCATACCCCGGAACAGGGGCCAGCTGGAGCGCTACGCCAGAAAAGTGGGGGTGCCGGAAGGGGAGATGGATGCGGTTCTGGAAGGCCCGGAGGGGTTCGACGTACCCCGCTTCACCCGCTACTGCGAGGACTACGTGGCTTCCATGGAGTTCCTCGGCCTCTGCGTTTTCCCCATCTTTCAGCGATACGGAATCCAGATTTGGGCCGATCTCTATTCAACCCTCACCGGTATCGAAGCCTCGCCGGAGCTATTGCTGCGCGCCGGAGAACGGGTCTGGACGCTCAAACGAATGCTCAACGTCAAGCTGGGCGCCGGTAAAAAGGACGACGCCGTGCCGGAGAGGTTCCTCAAGGAGTCGGTGAAGTTCGGAGGGAAGGAACACGGACCGGTGGATAAGGATTACATGGATGAGCTCATCTCCCGCTATTACGGGGAGAGAGGTTGGGATACCCGGGAGGGTATTCCCACGCAGGACAAATTAAGCCAGTTGGGGCTGGCCTGAGACGGGTTTATATCAACGAACGGAAAGGAGACTCGATGCTGCTCCACGAAGGATTCACCAACCAGGCTAAACGGATACCGGACAAGGTGTGCCTCCACTTTGAGGACCGGGATGTGACCTACGACGAACTCTACCGGCGTGTTAAACGGTTGGCCAACGCGATATTATCGTTGGACCTGCAGAAGGGGGAGAAGGTTTCCGTGCTCCTTTCCAACTGCATGGAATTCTTCGAAATCATCTTCGGCGTTTCCAGGGCGGGGTTGTGCCTGGTGCCTGTCAATTATCGCCTGGTGGCGGATGAAGTGGAATATATAGTGGATAATTCAGATTCCAAAGCGCTCATATTCGGGCCAGAGTATAAGTCTCTGGTTGAAGAGCTGGTCCCCCGCCTCAGCAAGGTGAATAACTATATCGCCGTGGGCGGGGAAGCGCCTTCCTGGGCAAATGACTATGAGGAATTGTTGGCCCGAGCCGATGAGAGCGAGCCGCCGGTCACCGTGGAGGAGACCGACCTCCGTGCACTGGGCTATACCTCAGGCACCACGGGGTTCCCCAAGGGGGTGGTGGTGCACCATACCTTCGTTCCACCCGAGATACTTGCCGGGGAATGGGGGGAAATAAAAGAAGATGATGTCACGCTGATCACCGGCCCCCTGTTTCATCTCTCTCACGGCAATTTCGGGCCCCAGCAGCTCTATTTCGGGGGCAAATGCGTGATCATGAAATCATTCAAGGCAGAAGAAGCCCTGAGACTTATAGAAGAGCATAAAATAACGCGTATATTCGCCCTGCCTACGGCTTTCAACTGGATACTCGGTCTGCCCGACCAGGTGAAAGATACGTACGACATGAGGTCGGTCTCTTTCGTATGTTCCGCCGGTTCCCCGCTTCATAAGGAGGCTAAGCTAGAGCTCATGGAGCTGTTCCCCAACGCCGAGCTCTACGATTTTTACGGGGCCACGGAAATAGGCGTTTGCACGAACCTCAACATGCGCAAGGAAATGTCAAAGATAGACTCAGTAGGGCATCTTGCCTTCGGCGCCGAAGTGCGTATAGTAGACGACGAAGGTCGCGACGTGCCCTTGGGTACGCCGGGTACGTTGTATATGAAAAACGTCGATGCCGAGTTCTACAATAATCCGGAAGCCACCTCTGCCAGCCGCATGGGCGAGTGGTTCACGGCGGGAGATATGCTCTTTATGGACGAAGACGGTTATTATTATATAGCCGATCGTAAACAGGATATGATAATAAGCGGAGGCGAGAACGTATATCCGGCGGAGGTGGAGCGGGTTTTGTACACCCATCCGAATGTGCATGAGGCCGCGGTTATCGGTGTGCCGGACGAAAAATGGGGGGAATCGGTGAAGGCGATAGTGGTGCTCAAAGACGGAGAAGGCTCCACCGCCGATGAAATAATGGAATACTGCAACAGCAGGCTGGCGGGATACAAAAAACCCCGCTCCGTGGATTTCATGGACGAACTCCCCAAGAACGCCATGGGGAAGATACTGAAGCGCGTTCTGCGGGAAACATACTGGGAGGGACATGATAGAAGGGTATCGTAAGTGGTCCGAGCGTCCCTTTTTAGCCAAAACCTTATCTTTGGCCGGGCGCAGAGGGACCTACTCTGATTACGGGTTTTTCACCATTTCGATGCAGGGGGAGAGGAAAAATGAAGGTCAAATTTTTAGGTCATTCAGCGTTTTTGATCACCGCCGATGACGGCACCAAAATAATCACGGACCCCTATGAGCCGGGGGGTTACGACGGCGCTATCGGTTACGGCAGCATAAAAGACGAGGCGGATATCGTTACCCTTTCCCACGACCATGCCGACCATGCCGATGTTGAGAGCCTGCCGGGCTCTCCGCAGGTGGTCACGAGTCCTGGTCCCAAATCCGTCGAAGGCATCGAGTTCAATGGCATAGCCACCTATCATGATGACCAAAACGGCGCTGAGCGCGGCGAGAACACTATCATCAAGATGGAAGTGAGCGGGATAAAAGTCTGCCACGTAGGGGACCTCGGCCACGACCTGAGTCAGGAACAGGTGAATGAGATCGGAGAGGTAGATGTATTGATGGCCCCGGTGGGCGGGGTCTTCACCATCGACACCCAGGGCGCCGACCGTCTGTGCCAAGCACTGAACCCCAAAGTGTTCATCCCCATGCATTTCAAGACGGAAAAATGCGGGTTTCCGTTGGCCGAGGTGGACGATTTCCTGGGAGGCAAGGAGAGGGTTGAGCGAAGCGGTTCGAGCGAGGTGGAATTAAGCACGGCGCTGCTTCCCGAACCCACCAGGATAGTAGTTCTCGAACCATCGTGCTGACCCGGTTTTTAATTAAGGTAGGGCTTTCGAAGAATCAGGCGGCCCCTTTCGCTGTGTGCGGCGATAGGGGTCGTCAGTTTTTAGGGAAGACGGCCGTTTATCTGCGTAAGTCGTTTCGCTCTCCCGTTTATTCTGTTGATACATCTATGGTAATCTACCCGAAATAAATTGTGCCGGACCTGTAAGCCAGCC
>JAUXIQ010000040.1 GCA_030620925.1 Nitrospinota bacterium | reverse complement strand
GGGGCAGGGCCTTTTCAGTTGCAAGGCATTTACCCTATTATCATCAAAAAAATGCACGGTGTTTGTTGTATCCATTCCTATAACATATTTCCCGCCGGACAGTCAATTGCAGTGGATCATCCGATTATGCGGTTTATTCTTTGAACAGGTGGCGGGCGATGACCACCTGCTGTATCTGGGTAGTGCCGTCGACGAAACCGCACATCTTGGCCCAGCGAAGATAACGCTCCACGGGATAGGAGCGCAGGTAGCCATAAGCGCCGAAAATTTGAACGGCGCGGTTGGTGACGTTTATGGCCATATCTGCGCCGAAGCGTTTGGCGTGTGCGGCCGAGACGGAGACCGGCATGTCGTTGTCCAGCAGCCAGGCGGCTTTATGGGTCAGCAGACGGGTGGCTTCTATCTCGGTGGCCATATCCGCCATCATAAACTGAAGCCCCTGGAAATTGGCCAGCGGCTGACCGAACTGCACCCGCTCCTTGGCGTATTTCACGGCTTCGTCCAGTGCCGCCTGGGAGACACCGCAGCATAAGGCCCCGACGTTGACCCTCGCCACGTCTATTCCCGACAGGGCGTATCTGAGGCCCATACCTTCTTCGCCAAGAAGGTTGCTGCGGGGGATACGGCAGTTTTCCAGGGTCATCTGGCAGGTGATGAGAGCGTTAGCGCCCATCTTCCTGTCGCGGGGGCCGAAGGAAACTCCCTCCTTATCCCGCTCCACTATGATGGAGCTTATTCCCCGCTTGCCGGCTGCGGGGTCCGTCTTGGCCAGGAACTGGTAGTAGTCGGCCACACCGCCGTTACTTACCAGAGACTTGGTGCCGTTTATCACGTAGGAGTCGCCCTGGGCGATGGCGGTGGATTCGATGCTGCCGGCGTCGGAGCCGTGGTCGGGCTCGGTGAGGCAGAAGGCTCCCAGCACTTCGCCCTTTACGGCCGGAACGCCCCACTGCTGTTTCTGCTCCTCGGTGCCCCGCGAGAAGACAGAGCGCACGAAGTTGTTGTGCACCACCATGCTGAAGGTAGTCCCCAGACATCCCTTGGCAAGCTCTTCATAAACCAGAGCCGTGCCCAGAAACCCGATGTCGGCGCCGCCGTACTCCCTGGGGCAGAGCATTCCGGTTAAGCTCAAATCCGCGGCTTTCTGGAAACATTCGCGGGGCCATTCCCCCTCCTCGTCCCACCGGTCGGCGTTAGGTTTCATCTCCTTTTCCGCGAAGTCCCTGGCAAGGTCGATGAGCTGCTGTTGTTCGGATGTCAGTCTGAATTCCATGATCCTTTCTCCCATACGCTATTATGCAAATGCGTAAAAAGGCTTGTAAATGTTACAACCAAGTTTTTCCGGGACTGTTTTTTGCGGTGTGAGAATTTAATCATTCGTAAAATTATTATCACATTTATAAGCCATAAGCGAATTGTAAATCCACTACTTGTGTCGTCAAACAGGCTTTGGGCTGCTGGAAAATTGGATCCGCCGGTTCCGTGAAGAAAATTTTAGTGGGGTCGGTTTCGCTTCAATTCCGAAGCGGGTCGCATCATGCTCACGGGTTGTTATCGCCGTTGGAGGATAAGCGCAATTATTGCTTGTTAATGTGCATCCCATGATATATCCTTTTTCGGAAAATGTACGGACCAATGCTTATGGAGTTATAAAAGACACCCTGGTGAAGGAGCTGGGTATTCCCACCCTTACCCTGGACTCTTGCTGCATGGACCCCAACCTGTTCGTACTGCCACAGGTTAAGGCCAAGGTGGAAGGTTTCCTGGAGATGATCGACAAATAGACGTTTCCGGGTAAAGCACCCTTCTGGTGAAATATTCGAAAGGATAAAAAGGAGGTAACTTGAGCGCTCTGGAGAAACTTAAACGTTTTGCCGACCCCGTACAGGCGCGCGCAATACTCGCCGATATCAAGAGACAGAAGATAGGATACCTTTGTACTTACGTTCCTGAAGAGCTGATTCTGGCGGCCGGCTTATACCCTTACAGGATTATCGGCAGCTCCGAGGAGGACCTCTCACAGGCCGATGCCTACATTCCCATGAGTAGCTGCGGCTTCTGCCGCGCGGCATTGATGGAGGGGCTTCAGAACGGCCAGGGGCTCTTATCCGGTGTGGTAGCCACCGACAGCTGCGACAGCCTGCGACGCCTTTTCGATACCTGGTGCCATTTCGTGAAAACACCATTTGCTCATATTCTTTGGGTGCCTCATAAGAGCCATGAAGAAGGAATGGAGGGGTTCGTCCGCGAGCTGGCATCGTTCAAGGAACACCTGGAGGAGTTTACCGGAAACGAGATAACCGATGACGCCCTCAACCAGGCCATTTCCCTCTACAATAAGACCAGAAAACTCCTTCTGGAGCTATACGCGAGGAGGGTGGAGGAATACCCGCCCATCACTGGTACGGAAGCTCTTGAGGTGGTGAAGGCCGGTTTCGTCCTCTCCAGAGAAGAGTATAACGAGTTGCTGGAGGAGCTCCTGGAGGAGCTCGAAGGGCGAGACGCCTACCATGAGGAAGGCCCCCGCGTTCTCGTAATAGGCTCCATCTGCGCCGACCCCAAGTACGTGAGTGTTATCGAAGAAGGTGGAGGAATGGTGGTGGCCGATGACCTCTGTACCGGTTCGCGCTATTTCCTGGACCTGGTGGAGGAAGGCAGCTCTGACCCCCTCGAAGCGCTGGGGCGGCGTTATCTCGGCCGCGTTCCCTGCTCCAGGATGTTCGATTACGATCGTCGTATTGAACATATTATACACCTGGCTGAGGAATACCGGGTGCAGGGGGTCGTTTACAGCGTCCTTAAATTTTGCGACCCCTACCAGTATGACTTTCCCATCGTGCGAGACAAGTTGGAAGAGGCGGGTTATCAGCTTCTTAAGATAGACCGGGAGCATACGGCCGCAGGTATCGGACAGATAAGCACCAGGGTGCAAGCTTTTTTGGAGATGCTGATATAGGAAAGCATGGCCTCTACGTTCAGCGTGTTAGAGTTATCGGCATTCAGGATTCCCGGTGATCCTTTGACAGCGGGTTAAGCGTGCACTTGAAGTATTCATTTATCTTCTGTTACTTTCGGTGAGGATGTTCGGTGAAAGCCCTGATAGCCTACCGGTATCTCATCATTATCATTTTGCTCGCCGCAACTCCGCTCCCCCTTGGCGCCGCAGCATCCCAGGAGGGCCCTTATCGGGACAAAATAGTGGACTTCTTTGATAGCCTGATGGAAGGGGATGTAGAAGGGTCTTACCGCAAAATAGTTTCCAAGAGCCTCATCCAGGGCAAACCCAAGGAACTCTCAGTTCTCATCAGTCAGACTAAAAACGCATTGGCCGTTTACGGGGATATATTCGACTACAAACACCTGGAGACTGAATGCAAGGGTGAGAGACTCTGCGTTTCCCGTTATCTTTCGTTCAGTAAGAATTATCCCATGCTGTGGAGCTTCATATTTTATGAAAATCAGGAGGGCTGGGTTCTGCTCAACATATCTTTTAACGACGATATTAAATCGATTTTTAACCAGAAATAAGTGAACATAGCAGAGGCACATGCTTCAATGTAATTTTGGCCTTGCTTGAAGGTTCTTTTGCTGGTAGAAAAATAGGCTTGAGTAGATGGAGGGAGGTACGGATATTTAATTCAGCGCTGGACCCGGATTTGTATCGTCGGGGCTCATCACCCATCAAGAAAGAGGAGAGAGGGGAAAAATGGATAAGGAAAAATTCTGGAAGCGGTTTCAGGAGCACATGGACTACACCGACGAGGAAATGAAAATATTCAGAGCGGACCCGGCCAAGGTTAAGATGGTGACCGAGACACCCCATTTCGTCAAGTGCCGGATAATCGCCGAGGTCATCGAATCGCAGGGTTGCCACGCCCAGCACAGGGTAGGCGACAAGATCATCATGGACGGTAACGGCCAGGTGATCACCAGAGAGTGCCCGGAGAAGATGTGCGTGTTTGCTCTGGCCGCCCTGCAAACGCCGGTGAACCAGATATATGAGCGATTCCTCAACCATGCCGATCCCAAGCACGAGCGCTCTAACACCGTGCAGTGCTCTGACATCGGCCTTGAAAAAGGCGGATGGGGCAAGGTGTTGATGAAAGTTTACGTGGAGGGCCCGGAGCTGGAATAGAACGACTGCGATTCAGCTTACAGAGGGAGTTGTGATATATCAGCTCTGGATATGATAGTGGATGGGGGAATTCTCGTGCCGGGGGTTCCCCCATATTATTGATGCACGTTATCCGGCGGGGAGGTGGAGGTCGTGGATACGATTTTTATAAACGGCGAGGTAGTTTCTCTGGACGCGTCTAACTCCGTCCACGAAGCAGTGGCGGTGAGCAGAGGGCGCATAGCCGCCCTGGGCGGCAGCGGAGACCTTAAGGGGCTGGCGGGCCCCGACACTCAGATAATAGATTTACAGGGCAAGGCGCTTTTTCCGGGCTTCATAGATTCACACAATCATCTGATGTTATTCGGCTACCTGCTGTCGGGCATCGATTGCGGGTCTCCCTCCAACAAGGATGTAGGGGACATACTGAGCCGGGTTAAAGCTGAAGCGGAAGAGAAAGGGGCCGGGCAGTGGGTAAAGGGCGGAGGTTACAATGAGCTCAAACTCAAGGAACAGCGCCATGTTACACGGTTGGAGCTGGACGGCGTTTCTCCCGATAACCCCGTCATCATCATCCACACCCCCGGCCACGCCTGCATTCTGAACAGCAAGGCAATGGAGAGATTCGGCATAGAAGATGATGTTCCCGATCCCCCCGGAGGTCAGTACGTCAGAGACGAGTCGGGTCGGCCCACGGGTCTGCTTTACGAATCGGCCAGCATGGAGGTCATGAACGAGCACTGGAGAATGGAAATGGAGGAAGGGGGCGTTGGAGCCGGGGTGGAAATGTGTTCTCAGGCCTCGCGACGATACGCTGAGGCGGGGATAACCACCGCCCACGACGCCCTGGTTACTCCATTTACCCTCAAAGCCTACCAGGAGGCCATGGCCCGCGATGAGCTCTACGTGCGAGTATACACCATGAACCTGCACGATGCGGCGGACCCTCTCCTTAAAGCAGGCGTTAACTTCCGTTTCGGCTCAGACATGCTCCGCATAGGGCCCATCAAAATTTTTTACGACGGAGGCATGACCACCCGGACCGCTTACGTGAGTGAACCTTATAAAATCGAGCCCTTCGGCACAGGCATCTGTCTGCTGGATAAGGATACGCTGAGGGATAAGATCAAGCGCTACCACGACCTGGGTTTTCAGATAGCCGTCCACGCCCAGGGCGACGCCGCCATCCGGGACACGCTGGAATGTTTTCGCGATGTGATGGGTATCGGCACCGGAAACCCGCTGCGGCACAGAATCGAGCACTGCGGGGCGGTCTTCGACGACCTGATCTCCATGTGCAAGGAAGTGGGGATACTGGTGAGCAGCCAGCCGGGATTCATCTCCGATCTGGGAGACGGTTTCATGGATTCCTTCGGGCAGCCCAAGTCGGATAAGCTCTACCCCTACAGGACTCTCCTGGAGGAGGGTATACTGGTGGCCGGGGCCTCCGATTCACCGGTTACCAGCTACGAGCCTCTCATCGGCTTGAGGGACGCCGTGCTCAGGAAAACTCCCTCGGGCAGGGTCATGGGTATCGAGCAGCGGATAGGTATCGAGCAGGTCTTGCGCATGTACACCAACGCCGCCGCCTATATCTCGTTCGATGAAGATGTCAAGGGCTCCCTAGAGGTGGGTAAGCTTGCAGATTTTACAATCCTCTCCGACAATCCCATGAAGGTGGAACCAGAGCGGATTACCGATATCAGGGTGGATATGACCATGATGGGGGGCAGAGTCACTCACCGCCACCCTCAATCCGGCCTTTAGGGAGAAAAACTTGGGGGTTTACAAACACCTTCCAGACGGGGGGTTTACCGGTAAACGAGATAAGCTGCGCCTGGAATCGGCAGATGGGAGGCCGAACCCGCAGATTTCCTCTACCATAGATATTCGGCGGGGTTGATATTGTTCTCTTTGGCATCAGCGGAGGATTTGATGGTTCTCTTGAAGCGGTCCGATTTTTCATCCTTTTCATTGAGATCGACAATCTCATTATCGGTTAACTTCTCCCCTTTTTCATCAAAGAGGAGCAGGACTTTGGGCCTGTCCAGCATTTCCGAATCCGCGTTGTTCTCTATTACCAGCCCCTTTTCGCCTGTGTCCAATTCTACAAAAGTCCCCGAGGGGAAGATACCCATCATCTGAATAAAAACTTTCAGAATAACAGGGTCGTAGTCTTTACCGGACTTTTCCAGCAAGAAGCTGAGGCTCCGATCGGGCGATATGGAATGGTCGCGATAACTTCTTTCAGAGGTCATCGCATCATAACAATCGACTATGCCCAGGATTCTTCCGAAGAGGCTTACTTCCGATTTCCAGGAGGCTCTGGGATAGCCTGACAGGTCATACCGCTGGTGATGTTCGAAGGGGGACAGGATTACTCTGGCTTTAAGTTCGTATGGTGCCTGAAGCTTTAATATGTTACATACGCTGTTGAGTGGGTGCTTCCTTATCTCATCCCATTCTGAATCGTCCAGTTTCCCTTGCTTGTTCAAAATATTCTTGGGGATTAAAGTTTTTCCGAGATCGTGAAAAAGCCCGCATATTGCGAGCTCCATCAAGGATTTAGGCTCAAGACCGATCTTTTTCCCCAGGCAGATAGCCATCACAGCCACGTTTACCGAATGGTTATAGGTATAATCGTCATAGTTTTTAAGAGTGGTCATACCCAGGAGGATCGCCTCATTATCACGGGCCACATCCACTAGGTTCTGTGCCAGTCTTTTTGCTTTCCGTATCCCTCCCTTCTGGCCGGCTTCAATTTTCTGGTAAGCCTCTTTAACCGTGGCTATGGAGTGGAGATAGCTTCTTCTAGCCTGCTCCTTGGGACTCAAAGGCTCCAGCCCACTGGCTTTAATCATATCCAGATGAACTTCTACCCAGGAAATGGTTTTTTCCTCTACGGCTTTTTTAATATATTCCTCGGGGCTTATTTCTTTCTCCGCTTCCTGGAAGATTTTGAAAAATGTAAAGATCTCTTTCACCGGAACATCCAGCATCGTCTCGCTGAATGAGAGACCTGCGACGCCTCTCCTGTAGAAGATATCTATCATCTGATTGACAAGACCGAAATTCTTTCTGGTAAACTGTATTCTTTCGTCGCCAAGGTAAAACTGGCCTTCAGACCTGATGAGCGAGGGATCGAAGCCGGCGTCCTGGACTTCCCGGACAACCTTCTTAAACTCGTCGATTCTCTCCAGGATCATACTGCTTGCGGACTGATGGAGGGCAACGCTTTTAGTGAGACGAAAGATCGCTTCGAGGAGACTTTCTCCGACCAATTTTTTTGTCTGCCGGGAAGGAAGTCCGTTTTGGTTTTTTTCATTTATAGTGTTCATGAGGAATCCTTGATCAGCGCCGTCATGCAGGCTTTTCTTATCGATTTCTCTTTGGATTCTTTACCCCTCTCCAGGATGTTCAGCGCCCTCTCAGTTCCCAGGCTTTTCAGGGCAATGGCAGCTCCCATGCGGATGGCGTCATAATCTTGTCCCAGGAAGACACTTTTTCTGGTGAGTAATTTCATAAGAAGGGGAATGGATCTGGAGGAACCGCAGCGGCCCAGAGTCGTAAAAGCCGAAAGTATCTGATCGTTGTTCTTTTTGTAAAATTCTTTTTCCTGAATATAATCCGTGATTAAATCCTCATTTTTCCTGCTCTTCTGCATTCCAATATATTCGAATATGGCCTTCCTTATCTTCTTGTCTTCATCTTCGATGAATCCGAATAGCGTCTCTATATGGGGGGATTTCCTTTGGATAAGGATTGCAATTAAAGCCTTCTTCATCTTTATGGATTCAGTCTTCACCAGGGTTTCAAGCAGTGGCTCTTCTTTACTAACATTAAAGCTCACCAGTTGCAGCAGCTTCAAGGGTTGCTTCGAATTCCCTTCTGACAAATTTTCTTCGATTACCTGGAAAGTCTCAGGGTCCGATACGACTAAGAAAAATTTGTCTATCTCAGCTATCTCGCTCTTATTTTCCTTCTGGAAGAGAACTTTAATCTCTTGCATCATCTCCAAGAGTTCGATTACTTTTGCAAAGTTACGTTGGTCCAGGTTATTCTGAAATAGGTCCCATAAAAAAACTATGACTGCGTCAATATTTTCTTCGAGCTTATCGCTCTTGATGGCATCCATGAGTATGGCCAGGGCTTCATCACCGGGGTTTCTTTTTAACTCTTTGGAAATGAGATTATTCAAGTGTTCTTGTTCGTCTTTACTGAGAGTGATTATTTTCTGGTTATCTTCAATTTCAATGTGAAGGGGCGGAACGTCATCGGCATCAGCTTGAGGAGATGTGGTTTTACCGGCAGCGCTTTCTTCGGTTTCTCCTTTTTCTGTGCCTTCACCGGGCCCCCCATACTCCACCACCTCCTTCATGATCGTTTCGGTGTTCATATCTTCTTCTGAGCCGAAGAGGAAGAGGTCATCGGTAGCATAATACTCTACGTAAGGAATCTGAGCTTCCCACAATGCGGTTACGATGTCGTCCTCTACCGCCGCCCTGGTCCTTTGGGAGGTGATTATCCGAAATAGTTTGGTGAGATCATCTTCTGAGATACCTGCATCCAATTCCAACCACTGAATGCCGTCTCTGAAAAGTAAAAAGGCGAAATTCCCATCATTTTCTTCGCCCTCGTAGATGGTTTGTCCTTCTGTGCTTATATGGTATTTAGATATGTCTAGCTTAAGCCGGTCCGATAACTGAAAGTAGTCATGGAGTTTTGCCATAGCGTTGGAAAGGCTTTGTTTGCACTGGGAGTTATCCGATGGGTAGAGGGAAAAGACCTTGAAGATAATAAGGAGATTCCTCATTATCTCTTTTGCTATTTGAATATCTTCTTCTTCAAGCAAGGGGTCTTGCTTATTATTATCGACTGCTTTTTGAGATTCCACAGCTTCCTCGCAAGGGTTTTTATTATTTTGGACTCACGGGGCCCTCTCTACAATAATTAACCCTTTATATTTATTATACGATGCGATTATTTTTAAGACTATTCACATTGATTATCGGCAATTTAAGTGCAAAAATTTAACTAAAGATTTGGTTTTTTATTCAGAAATTTGAGGTATTTAAAGGTCTACCGCAGTAACCGCCGCCATTGCCCGCTGTTTAGAGTCCTTGCTATGCGGTCGTGCGCATCGGCTTTTTTTGAGTTTCCGGTGGTCAGATAATAGGCGGACAGGGCGGTATGCGCCTCTGGGATGAAGGGGAATGTCTTGACAGAGCGCTGAAGCAGTTTGAGCCCTTTGTTTTGTTCTCCGCCCTCCAGGAGTTGTTTTCCTCTCATAAGATCGCTGTAAGCAGATACGATGGTGTAGAGGAAGGCTTCTTCGTTAGTTACCCCCGAAGGTGTGGAAAAGCGGAGCTCATGCAACAGATTCTCGTCGAAAACGGGTGCATATCCTGTTGGTTGAAGAAAGCCCTCTCCGCTTTCATCGATGAAGCGAAATACCCGGAAGGCGCTGTTCTGATAAACCAGCGCGAAACGTTTCAGCTTCTCTGGATGAAAGTGCATGTTGTAGAGGGTCCATCTGCTATCAACCTTCATGGCGTCTGCCGTGTAGCGGTAGGACATGTTGGTGTCCGTGCGCAGAAAGAAGTGCGCACTGTATACGAAGTGCCGTGCGTCATACTTTTTCATTAGCATGTAGAGCTTCTCTTCATCTCCTTTAAGGGCGAAGCTGAACTCGCGGAACCTTGAGCGGTTCTCCCCTTCGAACAGAGTGTGCAACACGACAGGCCTTTCAGCATAGGCCAAAAGCGCCGCGGATACCGGGAACTCCGCAAGCGTGGCATCGCTTTTTTCGGTGTTCTCCTTATACCAATCGATGAGTTGCGCGATAGCTCCGTCCGGAACGGCTTGTGGTATAGACATGGGTTGAAAGCCCATACCTTTCAGGAAACGGGTCGGATAGCTCTCATCCCAGGTCTGGCTCTGGTGTGCGCCCAG
>JAUXIQ010000008.1 GCA_030620925.1 Nitrospinota bacterium | reverse complement strand
GGAAATCCCGGTATACGTATCGCAGTTTGCCTTTCTTGATATAATCCTCTAAAAGCGCAGGATACGTCGTCTTGAAGAAACGGGCACAGTAAGGGCACTGATAATCGGAAAACTCCACGAGCGTCACTGGCGCCGTAGGGGACCCCAGCACCGGATCGTTGTCTACGGTGGTAACGGCGGTGGTCTTTTCCGGAGCCCTGGCCCTGGATACAACGGCCTGGAGCAGCTTCTTGATCTCTGCCACGTCTTTCTTCAATTCCCCCAGTTCACGCTTTATCTCCGAGATGTCTTCCTCTACATCCGCATAGGAAACATCGTAAGCTATCGTAAGAGTCGTGGCCAGAAATATCAGCCCGACAAAGAACGGTTTCAGATTACGCATTTAACGATCCTTTCCCTTGGAAACATTCGATTTCATCTTCGACGTGTAATTCGACATTTTCAAGCCTACACAACATAGTATCGGCTGTTTTCTCCTTCTTCTTGTCTGGTTACCTTCCCATCCTTTTGCAGTTTCATCAGATGCCCTTCAATGGTGCGTCGGGCGACAGTATAGAGCGAATCGTGTATCTTTTCGCCCTTCACGTACACTTTGTTGAAAAGCTCCTGAGAAGTGGATATTCCGCCGCCGATGAGAGAAAGTATCTGATCTTCTCGCTGGAAGCGGTGTTTCATTATCTCTTCTATCTTCTGCGAGGGGTTATCGATGATAGGCCCGTGGCCGGGACACAATCTTGTAGACTTCAGCGAAAGAAGCCCGCGCAGCGAGTCCAGATAGACCGCCATGTCCCCGTCCGGGGGCCCTATCCAGGTGGTGCCGAAGCCCACTACGTTGTCGCTGGTAAACAGCAACCCTTCTTCCTCCATATAGAAGTTGAGCATCCCTGGAGTATGGCCCGGCATATGCAGCACCCTTATTTTCTTGCCATCGGCCTTCAGCTCCTCCCCGCCCCTGAGCATCTTTTCCACATACAGACCGCTCAGGCCTTCGTTTATGGGGCCCATGTCTTCCCGGTGGGCGGCCACTTCGGCGCCAGCCCTCTCTTTTATCGAATTTACACGGTTATAATGGTCCTTGTGCCGATGGCTGATAACGTTCATGAGCACGCGTGGCTTTCCGAGCTCTTCGAGCAGATGGAAGAGCTTATCCAGATCGGTTTCCTCAGCATACCCGGCGTCGATGATAATGACTTCCTTCTCACCGATGACGTAAACATTGGTGTAGCGCGCCGGTTTCAGCGTCCTGCTGTGAATCTTTAAATGATGCACCCCTGGAGCAACGAGCATCCTATCCTTCTCCACAATAAATATATAATAACCGTATACCCGATTCCCGCTTCGGGCACGATTTTACAAAACCACTCTCATAAAGATTAATCGGGGGACAGACTCAAATGTTTGTATTTGACACCTCAAAACCCCTATGATAATTTATATAGTACTAAAATTAAAGGTTTTTCGGCAATTAATGCCTTCTTATATCACACCGGAGAAAGGGTATGAAAATGAGAAGCGATGCTATCAAGAAAGGCGTGGAGCGCGCACCTGTACGCGCCCTTCTCTACGGAACCGGTTTCCCCAAGAGCCAGATGGAGAAACCGCTCATCGGCCTGGTTTCCAGCGCCACGGACATAATACCCGGCCATATAGGGATGAAGGAGCTGGAACGGTTCATAGAAAAAGGTGTGCACAGCGCCGGCGGCTACCCTTTTATCTTCTCCGTGCCCGGTATTTGCGACGGCATAACCATGGGCCACAGCGGGATGCACTATTCCCTCCCCAGCCGGGAGCTTATAGCGGATATCATAGAGGCCGTCGTTGAGGCCCATCGCTTCGACGGCCTGGTAATGCTCACCAACTGCGATAAGATAACCCCCGGAATGCTCATGGCCGGGGCCAGGATGGACATACCCGCCATAGCCATAACCGCCGGACCCATGCTTTCAGGCAGATACGAGATGGAGAGGCTCTCCTTTGTGCGAGATACCTTCGAGGCGGTCGGCCGATTCCAGCGCGGGGAGATAGATGAAAGAGAATTGGCCTGCCTCGAGGAGGAGGCCTGCCCCGGAGCGGGCTCCTGCCAGGGGCTGTACACGGCGAACACTATGGCCTGCGTGACGGAGGCCCTGGGGATGTCTTTACCCGGATGCGCCACCGCACTGGCAGTATCCTCCAAGAAACGACGGATGGCCTTCGAGACCGGCGCCCGGATGGTGGAACTGATCAAGGAGGAGGTGAATTCCCGCAGTATCATGACCGACGCCGCCTTCAGAAACGCCATCATGGTGGATATGGCCCTGGGCGGCTCTACGAATACCGTCCTGCACATCCCGGCAATCGCCCGGGAGGCGGGCGTGACGCTGAGCCTGGAAGTTTTCGATGAGATCAGCGCCTCGGTCCCCCAGATAGCCTCCTTGAGACCCGGCGGTGAACACTTCATGGAAGATCTCGAATACGCCGGCGGCATCCCCACCGTACTGAGCAAGTTGAAGGATAAGCTGAACGACGTCTCCACGGTCTCCGGCCTCACCACCTGGCAGATAGCGGATGGAGCCCCGGCCTTTGAACAGGAAGTTATAAGAGACCCGGAGAACGCTTATAAAAAGGAAGGCGGAATAGCCGTGCTGAAGGGCAACCTCGCTCCCCAGGGCGCCGTGGTGAAACAATCCGCGGTCAGCGAAGCTATGCGAGTATTCACCGGCCGGGCCAGAACTTTCGATTCCGAAGAAGAAGCGATGAAGGTTATCATGGAGGGGAATATTAAGAGTGGCGACGTGGTAGTCATAAGATACGAGGGACCTAAAGGAGGCCCCGGTATGCGGGAAATGCTCTCGCCGACGGCGGCCATCGCGGGCATGGGACTGGGCGATTCGGTGGCCCTCATAACCGACGGCCGGTTCTCGGGGGGCACGCGGGGGCCCTGCATAGGGCATATATCCCCGGAGGCCATGGAAGGGGGACCCATAGCGATGATCAAGGAAGGGGACAAAATCTCCATCGATATACCGGCCCGAAAGATCGATCTGCTGATAAAAGAAGAAGAACTCTCTCGCCGAATTGAAAACTGGACCCCGCCTCAGCCCAAGATAAACACGGGATACCTGGCCCGATACAGCAAACAAGTTACATCAGCAAATACCGGTGCTGTACTCAAGCCCTAAAGGTCTGAGGCCAACTCGCTGATATATATAATATATGGTATGATATCTATCTAGTATGATTACGCCTTACGAATGAGGATCAGTCTGCCATGAGAATTGGTGCGGAGCTATTTTTGGACTGTCTTGTCAGGGAGGGTGTAAGCCATATCTTCGGGTTTCCGGGGGGTGTGGTGCTCAAACTATACGACCGCCTGATGGACAGCGATATCAAACATATTCTCACCAGGCACGAACAGGCCGCGGCCCACGCCGCCGACGGCTACTCCCGCTCCACGGGTAAAGTGGGCGTGTGCCTGGCTACGTCCGGACCGGGGGCCACCAACCTGGTCACCGGGATAGCCACGGCTTACATGGACTCTGTGCCCCTAATCGCTTTTACCGGTCAGGTATCCACCGACCTCATCGGGGGGGATGCCTTTCAGGAAGCGGATATAGTGGGCATAACCCGGCCCATCACCAAACACAACTTTCTGGTAAAAGACGTAGCAGACCTGGCCAGGACCATCAGGGAGGCTTTTCACATCGCACGAACCGGAAGGCCCGGCCCGGTCCTGGTGGACCTCCCCCGCGACATGCTGGATGCCGCCACCCGACACGTTTATCCCAAGACCGTGGAAATCAGGGGTTATAACCCCGTTTACGATGGAAACCCAGGCCAGATTCGACGCGCCGCCAACCTCATTCTTAACTCCACGCGGCCGGTAATTTATGCCGGAGGCGGGGTAATAATATCCGCGGCCTCAAAAGAGCTGGTTCAAATGGCCGAGCTCATCAATATACCCACCACCACCACCCTCATGGGACTGGGTGGATTTCCGGCCAGCCACCCTCTTTTTCTGGGGATGCTGGGAATGCACGGCACCTACGCGGCCAACATGACCATAAGTAATTCAGACCTGATACTAGCGGTGGGGGCACGCTTCGACGACCGCGTCACGGGCAAGATCGAGGAATTCGCTCCTAATGCCAAGATAATACACATCGACATCGACCCTTCCGCCATAAGCAAAAACGTCAAGGTGGATATTCCCATAGTCGGAGACGCCAAAAACATTCTGAAAAGCTTGATGGCCGAACTGAAAAAACATTCGGATACGAAATGGAAAGAAATCACCAGAGAATGGTTGAAGGAGGTTAATGCCTGGGAGAAAGAAAATCCCCTCAAATACGAAAAGATCGATGACGTGATAAAACCGCAACAGGTTGTGGAGGAAATTTATCGTCTCACGCGGGGCGACGCCATCGTTACCACCGACGTTGGCCAGAACCAGATGTGGACGGCGCAGTATTACAAGTTTGAAAAACCCCGGCGGCTGCTTTCCTCCGGCGGGCTGGGCACCATGGGCTTCGGTCTCCCGGCGGCCATCGGCGCCCAGGTGGGCAATCCCGACAGCCTGGTATTCGCCATAGCAGGAGACGGCAGTGTGCAGATGAACATCCAGGAGCTCATCACCGCCGTCCAATACGAGCTCCCCGTGAAGGTGGCCATATTGAACAACGGCTACCTGGGCATGGTGAGGCAGTGGCAGGAGCTCTTTTTCGACCGAAGATACTCGGCGACGGACCTGGAAGTATCGCCCGATTTCGTGGGGGTCGCCAAGGCTTACGGAGCCAAAGGGATGGAGGGGAATAAGCCTTCGGATGTGGAGAAGATCATCAAGGAGGCCATAAATACGGCCGGACCCGTGGTCATGAATTTCCGCGTCGAGCGGGAGGAAAACGTATACCCCATGGTGCCGTTAGGGGCGGGCATCAAAGATATGATCCTGGGACCACCCGAGAAGAAAAAATGAAAAGGTTTAGCCGACACGGATGAACGAAAAAACTAATCAAAGACGACGGACACTCTCCATCCTTGTGCAGAACAAGTTCGGGGTGTTATCCCGGGTAGCCAGTCTTTTCAGCGGCCGGGGCTACAACATAGAGAGCCTCTCCGTGGCTCCCACCGAGGACCCCACGCTTTCGCGTGTTACCCTGGTCACCGACGGAAGCGAGGAGATACTGGAGCAGATATACAAACAGCTCAACAAGCTCATCGATGTCATCAAGGTGGTGGATACCAGCCGGGAAAACCACGTAAATCGAGAGATGGTCCTGGTCAAGGTGCGCGGTGATGCTTCTGTTCGTGCCGATCTCATACGGGCCGCCGACGTTTTTAAGGGTAATATCATCGACGCCAGCGCAAGGACCTGCACCATAGAGGTGACGGGAGAGGAAGGGAAAATAGAAGCGTTTATCGACCTCATGACTTCTTTCGGCATATTAGAAATAGCCCGCACGGGCAGGGTGGCCATCTCCAAAGGGCCCAGGACGCTTAAACCGGGCAGAGTAAAACCCTGATCCGTTTCACCCGGAATAAGGCTTTTGCGTTGAGGCTTTATTCCCCCCCCACTTGATGGAGAACAGCGGATGGCTAATATCTACTACGACGAGGACGTCGATCTAGACATATTGACGGGGAAAAAAATAGCCGTTATCGGTTACGGCAGCCAGGGACACGCTCACGCGGGCAACCTCAAAGACAGCGGGCTTGACGTGGTGGTGGGGCTCCGACCGGACAGCGCATCGAGGGAGATCGCGGAAAAAGACGGCCATCAGGTTCTGGACACCGCGCAGGCGGCACAAGCGGGCGACATAATAATGATACTCGTCCCCGACGAGAAGCAGAAGAAGGCTTACGATGAAGAAATCGTCGGCGGACTGGAAGCGGGAAAAGCCCTGGCTTTCGCCCACGGCTTCAACATACACTTCGATCAGATCGTACCCCCCGCTGACGTGGACGTTTTCATGGTGGCCCCCAAGGGGCCCGGCCATCTTGTCAGGCGTGTATATAATGAGGGAGGCGGCGTGCCCTGCCTGCTGGCCCTGCATCAGGACGCTACGGGAAAGGCCAAGGACATCGCCCTGGCCTATGCCAGGGGCCTGGGGGGGACCAGGGCGGGGGTCATTGAGACCACTTTCAAAGAGGAGACGGAAACGGACCTCTTCGGGGAACAGGTGGTGCTCTGCGGCGGCTTGAGCGAACTGGTGCGAGCGGGCTTCGATACTCTGGTAGAGGCCGGTTACCAGCCTGAGATAGCCTATTTCGAATGCATGCACGAACTCAAGCTCATCGTGGACCTCATGTACGAGGGCGGGATAAAATATATGCGTTTCTCCGTAAGCGACACCGCCCAGTTCGGGGATATTACCCGCGGCCGGAGGGTTATTAACGAGAAAGTCCGCGGGGAGATGAAAAATATCCTGGCCGAGGTTCAATCCGGAAAGTTCGCCAGGGAGTGGATTCAGGAAAACGAGAACCGGCGCGAGGTATTCGACGCTCTCACCAAGAAGGATGAAGAACATCTTATCGAACAGGTGGGAGAGAAACTACGCGGAATGATGCGGTGGATCAAAAAATAAGTCAACCGGCAAACATAAAGATGGTGATGTCATGTCCTGGTTTCAGAAGATAAAGGGTCCTCTCGCCCGGGTGGGCGACAAAAAGGTCCGTATACCGGAAGGGCTCTGGATAAAGTGCGAAGGGTGCAAGGAGATCGTATACAAGAAGGAGGTGGAGCGCCGGTCGAACGTTTGCCCCAAATGCAATTACCACTTCCGCATAAGCGCCCGGGAAAGGATAGCGCAACTCATGGACCAGGGCACTTTTGAGGAGATGGACTCAGGGCTTGCCGCGTTGGACCCCCTGAATTTCAACGACTCCATGAGATACCCCGATCGCATCAAGGCGGCCATGAAAAAGACGGGGTTGAAAGAGGCGGTCATCTGCGGTCAGGGTGAGCTGGAAGGCGTCCCCCTGGAATTATGCGTATTCGAGTTCGACTTTATGGGAGGGAGCATGGCCTCAGTGGTGGGTGAAAAAGTTACCCGTGCCATCGAACGCTCCCTGGAAAAAACCAGATCCCTGGTGATCGTGCACTGTTCCGGAGGGGCCAGGATGCAGGAAGGCATGTTCTCCCTGATGCAGATGGCAAAGACCAGCGCCGCTCTGGCCCGGCTGTCCAAGGCGGGTGTGCCCTACGTATCCGTCCTCACCAATCCAACCACCGGCGGTGTTACCGCTTCCATCGCCATGCTGGGAGATGTTATAATGGCTGAGCCTGGAGCCCTTATCGGGTTTGCGGGCCCCAGGGTTATAGAACAAACCATCAGGCAGAGCCTCCCCGAAGGCTTTCAGAGGACCGAGTTCTTACTGGAGCACGGGATGCTGGATATGGTGGTGGAGCGCAAAAACATGAAAAATACCATCTGCCAAGTGCTTCAAATGTTAGCTTGAAGAGAATTTCGTGTCTCACGAATACCAAGCCGCTTTACGTTACCTTTATTCGCTGCACAGGTTCGGTATAAAACTGGGTCTATCCAATATCAGAAACCTGTTGCGCGCACTGGATGAGCCGCAAACCAAGGTGCCCGTGATACACATCGCGGGGACGAACGGCAAAGGTTCTGTGGCCGCCCTCATCCAATCCGTGCTCAAATGTCATGGATACAGGGCGGGGCTCTTCACCTCGCCCCATCTGGAAGATTTCAGAGAACGCATCCGCATAAACGATGAGTACATTTCCCGGGAAGAAGTGGCCCGCTATTGCGAGCAGATAAGGGCTGTGCTGGGCTCGAACGCGGCTGATTTCTCTCCCTCCGGCTGCGTCACCTTCTTCGAGTTCGTCACCGCCATGGCCTACTCCTATTTCGTCGACCAGGAGGTGGACTACGCGCTGATGGAAGTGGGCCTGGGCGGAAGGCTGGACTCCACGAACGTCGTAAACCCGCTACTATCAATAATCACCGATATAGGTTACGATCATACCGACCGCCTGGGTAACACCCTGAAACAGATAGCCGGAGAGAAGAGCGGGATCATCAAGAAGGGTGTGCCCGTGGTCACTTCACATCAGAAGGCGGAGGCCCTGGCGGTGATAGAATCCGCGGCCGGGCGGTGCGGCTCCCCCCTCACGGTGGGAGGGAAGGACTACCGGTGGGAACGGAGGGAGACCGGGTTAAGCGGCCAGACCTTCGACTATAGCGAAAGGGGCCGAGGGTTCAACGGGCTCCGCATCCGGCTCCTGGGGGAACACCAGGTTCGCAACGCCGCCCTGGCGGCGGCTTCCTGCCTGAGACTCGAAGGGAGCGGTCTGCGGATGAAGGAGGAAGAGCTGAGGGCCGGGCTCCGGAACGCCCGATGGCCCGGACGGCTGGAAGTGGTATCCGCTGAACCTTACGTTATCCTGGATGGCGCCCATAATCCGGCCGCGGCCGCTGTTCTGGCCAAGGCGGTGAAAGAGTTGTTTCCTTGCGCCGGGCCGGTGCTGGTCTTCGGGGCCATGGGAGACAAAGACTTGTCTGGTATACTGGCTGAGCTGCTTCCCATAGCCTCCCGGGTAGTCCTCACCAGGCCGGATATGAAACGGTCCGCGGACATCGACACCTTGAAGGAGCTGGTCTCTCATTTTGGCAAAGAAGCGGTCACCGCCGAGACCGTGCCCCAGGCCCTGGACGCCGCCCTGGAAGGGGCTTGCCGGGAAGACGTTATACTGGTCACAGGATCGCTGTTCACCGTGGGCGAGGCCAGGGGATGTTTAAGATTCCATAACGCATGATGTATGATAACCAGCCAGGGGCGAAGGCTGGCCATACGTTCTGCGAACCAATTAGAGTGAGATTACGATTAGAATTCCCGACCGGACACCTTCCTGTTACGATGATCGAGACCCGGGTAACTTGATGAGAAAGTTTAAAACCGTCCTGATATCAACGGTCCTCTGTTTAGCGCTCATTCCATCGGCCTCTATTTTCGCAACTGCTTCCACAGTGCGCGATGCTGAGCTGCCCATTGAAATCTACGCCGACGAGGTGGTCTCTGATCAAAAAAACGGAATAACAACTGCAAAAGGCTCAGCTCGCGTCTACTACGGCGACATATTTCTGTCGGCGGACTACATGGAATACCGGATGGCGGGGGGAGACCTCCAGGCCAGAGGCAACGTAGTCTTCGAATACGAAGATAACAGGATATTCGCCCAGCGCATGGACTTCAACGTAAATACCACCCTGGGGGTCTTCTACGATGCTGAAGGGTACATCGGCGGGGCCTATTTCATAACCGGTAAAAAAGTCGAGCGGATAAGCCAGACGGCGTACAGGTTCGAGGAAGCTTCCATCACCACCTGCCGATGCGATAACCCCACCTGGTCATTCAAATTCAAGGAGGGCATCTTCCATGTGGAAAAGTTCGCCGTTCTCCGCAGGGTCTCCTTCCTGGTGAAGGGGCTGCCCGTGGTATTGCTGCCCATAGCAGTGGTGCCCACCAAGACCGAGAGGTCCACCGGTTTCCTGTTCCCCACCCTGGGCATATCCAGCCTGGACGGTTTCACTATGGAAAACAGGTTCTTCTGGGCCATTAACCAACAATCGGACGCTACCCTGGGCCTGGATTACCTGAGCAAAAGGGGTCTTCGGCCGAACCTGGAGTACCGCTACATAATTTCCAGAAACGCCCATGGGAAGATATTCGGCTCCCTGCTCGACGACAGGGTGAACGACACCACTTTCTACAGGGTGCGCGGGAACCATTATCAGCGCTTCAAGTACGATGTGGTCAGCGAGGCGAAGATCGACCTGGAAAGCGCGGTGAGCCCCTCCAGGACCTTCGAAGTAGACCCGGAACAAAGGGCCAAGGTACGCACCGATTCCTTCCTCTACGCAAGAAAAAACTGGGAGCACAGGGCGCTCCAGATGGAGAACCGGTTTTTCAAAAGCACCATGGAACTAGAAACGCCTTCATTCGCTTCCTTGCCTGAGCTAACCTTCTTCAACGTCAGGGAACGCCTCCTCACCACTCCTCTCTATTACGACCTGACAGTTACGGGCAGTAATTTCATAGAAGAATTCCCCGGAGGGAACAGAATGAACCTCTCCCGCCTGGACTTCTTCCCCCGGCTGACGCTGCCCATCAACTCGCTCTCCTGGTGGGATTTCACACAGAGCGTGGGGTTCAGGGAAACGGTATACAGCGAACAGATAGACAACGAGAGTCCCTTGAGCCGGGAGCTGTTCTTCTCTCAATCCGTGCTGGAGGCGCCCCGGTTTTATAAGGTCTTCAACCTTAAACTGGGGCAGATAGACCGCATAGTACACATCGTCGAACCTGTGATCACCTACACCTATATCAGCGATAACGACGGAGAAGTCGAAGGGCGCCTCCTGAATTTCGACGAAGTGGACGATTTCAGCGCCTCCAACGTGCTGTCCTATGCCCTCACCAACCGATTCGTGGCCCGGGAGGTGGGCGAGGGGGGAACGAAGCGGGTCAGAGAGCTGGCGCGCATCACCCTGGGTCAGAGCTACGATATTAAGGAGGAGCGAAATCGAGTCGAGGGGAGCGAACCGCTCTCGGAAATCTTCATCGACGTGGAGACCTGGATAATTCCGTCGCTGAGGATCAACTTCGACGGTCTGTACAGCCTGGAGGAGGACAGTCTGGAAACGATGAACTTCGAAGTGGACTACAGGTTTCTCAGATACCTCAAATTCGAGTTCGATTCCAGGCTCAAAAGGGGCAGGCGGCCCGCAGGCCTCCCGAGAACGGACTACATCCGGGCCGGAATAGGTGTGAACCTCGGGAAAAAGTGGTATCTCGAGTATGCCGCCAGGGTCAATTTCCGCATGGACGAAGAGATCACGGAAAACAGCCTCATATTGAATCACAGATCACAATGCTGGGGGTTTACGGTGCGATTGGTGGACAGGGCGGACGAAACGACCATTGACTTTCAGATCGAGCTGGTAGGCATAGGGGGGCTTGGGAAAAATATATATCGCGCCGTAAACCCCGATGCGCTGTATAAATTGTAAACCCCGGCATCGATGTCGTCTCAAAATGGATGCTCATTTCTGAGGGTCAGCGGCCGATTATAACTTTCCTTCCCGAAGCTATTATGATATGTTTATTTAACGAGAATCATATAGGTTATTCCGCCGCCGGTAGGTAACGATATTAAGGATATTTTCTTTATGTCAGAATATGAAACGCCGGCACCCTGTTACTCTCGTTCGATCAGTTCCGTTTACTCCTATTTTACAATTGCAGAAGGCAGTCGTATGTGCGGCTGAAAAGCGGCACATCCCCTGATGGAGTTTTATAGAAACTGTCCCCATGGGAAAAAATAACTGCCCGCAAACGATTAAAAGCTGGCCTGTGGACGAGAGGCCGCGGGAGCGGCTGATCAAATTCGGCCCTGAGAACCTTTCCGACGCCCAGGTGGTGGCTATCATATTGGGAACCGGGGACGCCGCAGCGGGAAGTACCGCCCTGGACCTGGCCCGTGCCGTCTTACAAAAGTTCGACGGTTTTCAGGGGCTGGACGCCGCCGGCATAAACGAAATATGCTCGGTGAAAGGCATCGGGAACGCCAAGGCGGCGCAGTTAAAAGCCGCCCTGGAAGCGGGTAAACGCCTGCTTTCGGAATCGGGCGATGCGGAGAGAAAATTCAACAGCAGCAAGGACGTCGCCGATCAGTATTATCCCACACTGGGCAGAGCCAAAAAGGAAATATTCAAAGCACTGCTCCTGGACAGCAAAAACAGAGTGATAAAGGATGTAACCATCTCAGAAGGGAGCCTTAACGCCAGCGTAGTGCATCCACGGGAAGTTTTTAATCCTGCCATCAAAGAATCGGCGGCCGGAATCATTTTCGTGCACAACCATCCCAGCGGCGATCCCTCCCCCAGCCGCGAAGATATGGACCTGACCCAAAGACTGGTGAAAACCGGCGAGGTGGTGGGCATAAAAGTCATAGACCACATAGTCCTGGGAAACGGGCAATACTTCAGCTTTCTGGATAAAAAAATTCTTTGAAGACGACAGCGAATTTGAAAGAGAACGAGCTTAAAATATGCGTTCTGGGCAGCGGAAGCCGCGGAAACTGCATCTTCGTGGGATGCGGTGATACCCGGGTATTGCTGGACGCCGGCCTGACGGGCATAGACGTGAAGGAGCGGATGGCGCTGATCGGTGAGAGGCCGGAGCGGCTGGACGCCATAATACTCTCCCATGAGCATACGGACCACGCGCAGGGGGCCGGAGTCCTTTCACGCAGATACGGCGTTCCCATATACCTCGACAGGATGACCCTGGAAGCGGCCGGCCCTGCGCTGGGAAAGCTGGAGCGGATCGATTTCTTTCAGCCAGGCACAGGTTTCTATATTAACGACCTGCGAGTGGAACCCTTTTCGCTTCCCCACGACGCGCAGAACCCCGTGGGGCTCGTGTTGAAATGGAGGGAACGGAAGATAAGCACGGTGACTGATTTGGGTTCTACAACTCACCTGGTGAGGGAAAAGACCGCAGGGAGCGACCTCCTCATCCTGGAATTCAACCACGACCCGGGCATGCTGATCGAAGGGCCCTACCCCTGGAGCGTGAAACAGCGCATTAAAAGCAGGCTGGGGCACCTGTCCAACGAAGAATCCGCAAAATTGTTGCGCCATCTGGTCCATGCGGACCTTCGCCACGTGTTCCTGGCCCATATGAGCCAGCATAACAACCATCCTGAGCTGGCCCTCCTGAAAGCCGAGGGCGCGTTGCAGGGGTATGAGACATCCCTGGGGCTCACCTATCAGGATAGGATAAGTGAGGCGGTTTATCTGTGAACGTAACTACGACTCCGCCGGGAGATAGACTGTGATTCCGCGCTACACAAGGCCGCGCATGGGGGCTGTCTGGTCGACCGAAAACCGTTTGAACAAGTGGTTGGAGGTGGAGCTGGCCGCCTGTGAGGGAATGGCCGAGTTGGGTCTGGTGCCTGAGGAGGCGGCGAAGGAGATCGTCCGGAAGGCAGCATTCGATCCGGCCCGGGTGGAAGAGATAGAAAAAGAGGTCAAACACGACGTGGTGGCTTTCCTCACCAACGTGGGCGAGAACGTAGGCGAGGCGGCCAAGTATATCCACATGGGCATGACCTCCTCGGACGTCCTGGACACCGCCCTGGCCCTCCAGATGCGCGAGGCGGCGGACATAATACTCGAAGGCCTGGACCGCACGCTGAACGCCATCAAAGACAAGGCCCTGGAACACAAGCATACACCCATGATAGGCCGCACCCATGGCATCCACGCCGAGCCCATCACCTTCGGCCTCAAAATGGCCCTCTGGTATCAGGAGATGGAGCGCAACCGCGAACGTCTGGTGCGCGCCGGAGAAAACATATCATACGGAAAAATATCAGGCGCAGTGGGCACCTTCGCCCACCTGCCGCCGCAGGTGGAAGAAAAAGTCTGCGCCCGGCTGGGCCTGAAGCCGGCTCCGGCATCCTCCCAGATAATACAGCGGGATCGACACGCCGAATATATGGCCGCCCTGGCCATAACCGCCAGTTCCATGGACAAGTTCGCCGTGGAGATAAGGCATCTCCAGCGCACCGAAGTGCTGGAGGCCGAAGAGTTCTTCTCCGAGGGGCAGAAGGGTTCCTCCGCCATGCCCCACAAACGGAACCCCATTTCCATGGAACAGATATCGGGGCTGGCCAGAGTGGTGCGCGCAAACGCAATGGCCGCCATGGAGAATATCCCGCTCTGGCACGAAAGGGACATCAGCCACTCCTCCGTGGAACGGGTCATCATACCCGACAGCACCATACTGGTGGACTACATGCTTAACCGTCTGGCCGATAACGTGGAAAAGCTCCAGGTCTACCCCCGGCGCATGATGGAGAACCTTGAGCGCACCCGCGGCCTGATCTATTCCCAGAGACTGCTCCTGGCGCTGGTGGAGGAGGGGGTATCCCGCGAGGAAGCCTACAGCATGGTGCAGGATAACGCCATGCGCGCCTGGAAAGAAGGGCTCGATTTCAGAGAGCTCATAGCCGGCGACAACCGCATAACCCGACACCTGAGCGAAGAAGAAAGACACAAATGTTTCGACCTCGAGCATCAGCTCCGATACGTGGATGACATCTTCCGAAGGGTATTCGAGGCATAGCTTACAAACCATAACCCACGAGGGATTTTTTATGTCTGTGGCGAAAGTATACGTTACGTTGAAGAAAGGAATCCTGGACCCGCAGGGAAGGGCGGTCAAAGAATCGCTTGACTCCCTGGGTTTCAGCGGTGTAGAGGAAGTCAGGATGGGCAAATACATAGAGGTGAAATTGAGGGGGGCCGATAAGGACAAGCTCGAGAAGGAGCTTACCGGCATGTGCGAGAAACTCCTGGCCAACCCCATAATCGAAGATTACCGGTACGAGATGGAATGAGAGGGCAATGAAATTCGGCGTCATAATATTTCCGGGTTCAAACTGCGATCACGATTGCTACCATGTGGTCAAACATGTGTTCCGGAAGAACGCCCGCTTCGTGTGGCATAAGGAGACCTCTCTCAAGGGTATGGACTGCGTGATAGTCCCCGGCGGTTTCTCTTACGGCGATTACTTGAGGGCGGGGGCCATGGCGCACCATTCCCCTATTATGCGCGAGGTGAAGACATTTGCCGATCGAGGAGGTCTGGTGCTGGGGATTTGCAACGGATTTCAGATATTGATGGAGTCGGGTCTGCTGCCCGGCGCCATGCTGCGCAACCGGGGCCTCAAATTCGTGTGCAAATACGTGCACCTGCGCCTGGAGACTGCCGACACCCCCTTCACCTGTAAAGGCAGCCCCGGCCAGGTGTTGAAGATGCCCGTGGCCCACTACGACGGCAACTATTACGCACCCGCTGAGACGCTCCAGGAGCTCTGCGATGAGGACCGGATAATTTTCCGTTATTGCCTGGAAGACGGCCACACCGCTCAGGAGGCCAACCCCAACGGGTCAATGGATAACATCGCGGGGATATGCAACGCTGAACGCAACATCCTGGGAATGATGCCGCATCCCGAACGGTGCGCCGAATCGTTCCTGGGCTCCAGCGACGGCCGGCTCGTCTTCGAATCCATCCTGGAACAGGTAAATGTGAAATAACCTGGAAAATTTTTCTATAACTGATCGAAAACCGGATAAAATTTTATCAGACTTAGTTCTTGAATCTATTATGTCGAATATCATGGAAGAACCGAAAATAACTAAAGAGCTCATCGAAGCCCACGGACTCTCGGCGGAGGAATATGAGAAGATACTGGAAATTCTGGGCAGAGAGCCCAATTATACGGAACTGGGCATCTTCTCAGTCATGTGGAGCGAGCATTGCAGCTATAAGAGCTCACGGGTGCACCTGGACGTTTTCCCCAGCAGCGGCGAGCGGGTCTTGTACGGTCCCGGTGAAAACTCGGGGGTGGTCGATATAGGGGACGGACTTGCAGTGGCTTTCAAGATGGAGAGCCATAACCACCCTTCTTATATAGAACCCTATCAGGGCGCGGCCACCGGAGTGGGGGGGATACTGAGGGATATCTTCACCATGGGCGCGAGGCCCATAGCTTCTCTCAACTCCCTGCGCTTCGGCTCTCCGGACCATCCCCGCACCAGGTATCTGGTGGAGAAGGTGGCGGAGGGCATCGCCGGTTATGGGAACTGTATGGGCGTCCCTACAGTGGGCGGGGAGGTCTACTTCAACGATTGCTACACGGGAAACATCCTGGTAAACGTGTTCAACCTGGGAATAATGCGCACCAGTCGAATTTTTACGGGTGCCGCCAGGGGTAAGGGGAACCCGGTGATCTATGTCGGTTCCAGCACGGGGCGGGATGGCATCCACGGCGCCACCATGGCTTCTGAAGAGTTCGACGAAAAATCTGAAGAGCGTCGCCCCACCGTTCAAGTGGGAGACCCTTTCATGGAAAAGCTCCTCCTGGAAGCCTGCCTGGAGGCCATGAAAAAGAAGAACATAGTGGGCATCCAGGATATGGGTGCCGCGGGTTTGACCTGTTCCACCCTGGAAATGTCGGGCCGCGCGGAGATGGGAATGGAAGTCGACCTCTCCAGGGTACCCCGCCGGGAGGAAGGGATGATACCCTATGAAGTCATGCTCTCAGAATCGCAGGAACGCATGCTTCTGGTGGCGGAGAAAGGCCAGGCGGACAGCGTCAAAAAGATATTCCGGAAGTGGGATCTCAACGCCGTGGAAATAGGTAAAGTGACCAATGACGGCAAGTTGACCGTTAAAGATAAAGGTAAGGTGGTGGCGGAAGTGCCGGTACAATCCCTGGTGTCGGACGCTCCCGTATACAATCGCCCCATGCGCCGGCCCTCTTATCTTAAAAAGGCCGGGGTGTTGGACCTGGAAACCATCCCCCTGCCCTACGACATGAACAGGGTGCTGCTGACGCTGCTCTCCTCTCTTAACATATGCAGCAAGGAATGGGTATACAATCAGTACGATCATATGGTGCGCACCAACACCACTGTGTTGCCGGGGTCGGACGCTGTAGTAGTGCGCGTAAAAGGAACCACCAAAGCCATTGCCATTACCGTGGATTGCAACAGCCTCTACTGCTATTTGGACCCTTTTGAGGGAGGCAAAATAGCAGTGGCCGAGGGGGCCAGAAACGTCGTCTGCGT
>JAUXIQ010000270.1 GCA_030620925.1 Nitrospinota bacterium | reverse complement strand
GCCAGATACTTGGGCTTGGGAGAATCCTTGGGCACGAAACCCCATTTAACCCCCGCAGGGAAACCCGCTCCGCCCCTTCCCCGGAGGCCGGACTTCTTGATCTCCTCTATGAGCTCTTCCGGGCTGAACTCGTTCAGCGCCCTGGCCAGCCCCTTGTACCCGCCCTGCTCCTCATAGACCTCGATGCGGTGCACGTCGGCTACGCCCTCACGTCTCATCAAAATCTTTTCCATACTATCCGAACTCCCTTTGCGGGAAACCTCTTATTCGCCTTTATTTATTGGACAGCTCCTCGAGAATCTTATCTATCCTCTCCTCGGTGAGCTCCTCGTAATATTCATCGTTTATCTGCATCATGGGCGCTGTGCCGCAGGAGCCCAGACATTCCGCCGTGGAAAGGGTGAACTTGTCGTCCTGCGTCGTCTCGCCCGCCTTTATGCCCAGCTTGGTGGATATATATTCAACCACGCCCTCCGCCCCCAGAAGGGAACAAGACAGGTTGGTGCACACCTGTATATGGTATTTGCCCACCGGCTCCTTGTTGAACATCGTGTAGAAGGTCGCCACCCCGTACACTCTGGCAGGCGGAAGATGGAGCATCCGGGCCACGTAGTCCATGGCCTCCGTACTGAGCCACCGGAATTCTTCCTGGGCTACATGGAGAACGGGTATCAGGGCAGCTTCTTCGTTGCCCAGCTTATCAATTATCTTGCGGCATTCTTCGATGCCTTCAGGCGATAACTCCACAGCCATTACGCCGCCTCCCGCTATTAATCAGCGGTCTAACTCACCGGCAATTATGTTAAGACTTCCCAGCACGGAGACCAGGTCGGAAAGCATCCCCCCCTCAATCATCCGGTGAAAAGCTGAATAGTTGCAGAACGAAGGGGAACGTATGCGCATGCGATAAGGTTTGCCCTCGCCCCGGCTGACTATGTAGAACCCCAGTTCCCCGTTGGGGGCCTCTATTCCCTGATAGACCTCTCCGCAGGGCGGTGTTATACCCTCTACGATAAGTTTGAAATGATGGATGAGTCCTTCCATGGTGTTATAAACGGAGTCCTTTTCCGGGAGCATCACCTTCGGCATATCTAAGTTCACCGGCCCGTCAGGGAGCCTGCTCATGGCCTGTTTCACGATTTCGTTGCTCTGCCTCATCTCCTCGATGCGGCAGAGATACCTGTCGTAGGCATCCCCGTTTTCCCCCACGGGCACCTCGAAGTCGAACTCCTGGTAACCCAGGTAGGGCAGAGCCTTCCGCAGGTCGTACTCGACGCCGCTGGCCCTCAGGTTGGGCCCGCTCAGGCCGTAGCTAACCGCCTCCTCGGCGGAGATGGCGCCCACTCCTCTGGTCCTGTGAGCCCATATCTTATTCCTGGTGAGGAGGCGCTCGTACTCCTGGATTTTGTCGGGGAAGGTTGAGGTGAAATCCGCCACCTGTTTCTCGAACCCTTCGGGCAGGTCTCCGGCCATACCCCCTATCCTGGTGAAGCTGGTAGTGAGGCGGGCTCCGGTTACGTTTTCGAAAATGTCGTATAACTGCTCCCGCTCTCTGAAGGTATAGAGGAGGGCGGTGAAAGCGCCCAGGTCCAAGCTCGCCGTGCCCAGCCATAGAAGGTGGTCGGCTATGCGGGACAGCTCGCACAGGATGACTCTCATAAAGCGGCAGCGGGGGGTGACCTCTATGCCCAGTAGTTTCTCGACGGCCAGGACGTAGCCTACGTTGTTCACCAGAGGGCCCAGATAGTCCAGCCGATCGGTGTGTACAATGAACTGATGGTAGGTGTGATGTTCGGCGAGCTTCTCGAAACCCCGGTGCAGGAAACCTATGTGAGGCATTGCCTTGACCACCGTCTCCCCGTCGAGCTCAAGCACGATGCGCAGCGTCCCGTGCGTGGCCGGGTGCTGCGGCCCGAAGTTGAGGGTCATGACTTCTGTTTTCAGCCCTGTGCTGCTCTCAGCCATAAATCCGCCTGGCCCTTTCGCCTCATCTAAACCGAATGCTAATCGCTCTTGAGATGTTTTTTCATCATCTCTTCGTAATCCACGTCCTCCGGCCCCTGGAGAGGGAAATCTTTCCGCAGGGGGTGCCCCGGATAATCGTCGGGCATCATGATCCTGCGTAAATCAGGGTGGCCCTCGAAGTTTATACCGAACATATCGAAAACCTCCCGCTCGTGCCAATCGGCCGTCTTCCAGACTTCCACGCTGGAGGGGATGGACTCATCTTCCGCAAGGGAAACTTTCACCCTGAATCGATGCCTGTATTTAATGGAATAGAGGTTGTAAACCATCTCGAAGCGGGGTTCTTTGCCCAGGTTGTCCACTGCGGTGAGGTCGGTGAGAAAATCGTAGTTAAGCTGTGCATCGTCTCTGAGAAAATTCAGGACTTCCAGCACGCCCCTCTTATCCACGTAGACGTATACCTGGTCTCTGAATTCCCCTGCATCCAGAACGTAATCCGGAAACTTCTCTTTCAGTTTTTTGAGGGTCAGGTTATCTTCCATCGCCGGTTATCCTGAAAAAGCCGTCACCCCTGTCTCTCCACCGAAGCCGGAAAATCTGAATCGATGTCAAGGTGTAACGTGATGGGCTATCTTGTCCTGCTCGATCTTCTGCTGGACCTGCATTATTCCATAAATAAGACCCTCGGGCCTTGGAGGACAGCCGGGCACATAGACGTCCACGGGGAGCACCCTGTCTATCCCCTGCAGAACACTGTAGGTATTAAACAGACCTCCGGAGGAGGCACATGCGCCCATGGCTAAGACCCACTTTGGCTCGGTCATCTGCCGGTATATTCTCATGAGCACCGGTACCATCTTGTGAGTAATGGTTCCGGCCACGAGCATGAGGTCGGCCTGCCGGGGTGAAAAACTCATCCGCTCTGCTCCGAACCTTGCCAGGTCATACCTCGAGCAGAAAGCGGCCATCATCTCTATGGCGCAGCAGGCGGTCCCGAAAGGCATAGGCCACAACGAGTTCTTTCTGGCCCAGTTCACGGCCTTGTCGACCGTGGTGCCGAATACGGTATCCACCAGCACTTCTTCTAAGCCCATTCCAGCGCCCCCTTCTTCCAGATGTATATGAAACCCACCAAAAGAATAGCGATGAAAATCATCATTTCCACGAAACCGAAGACACCTAACTTCTTGAAGATAACCGCCCAGGGATACATGAATACCACTTCAATATCGAAAATGACGAACAGGATGGCCACCACGTAAAACTTTACCGAAAAACGACGTCGGGCGTCACCGACGGGAATCATCCCCGATTCATAGGGGCTCATCTTCTCTTTGCCATACTTGCGCCGCCCCACCATGTGGGAGACCAGGATGGTGCCGCCCACGAACAGCACGGCAATTATGAGAAGGATGAATATGGGTAGATAATCTATAAGCTCCATTTTCGGCTTTAAAAAAGACTAATTCAAATCGTAATGAAGAAAGTGTGGTGCGGTTCTTATTGTCGGCAAGTATACAAAAAATAAGAGATTTTGATAAAATAAATTAATCAAGCGAAAAGGGATTTTAGCAAAAGGCTTGAGGGGTGTCAAGAAATTTTAAAACAGCGGGCAACCCTCACTCTATCCCTTTTTTTCGGTTCGACGTGGTTCTCCTGCCTCACCTCCTCTTGGATGCCTTTATCCCTGCAGTGATGGTCGGTGAGCCGCCACCGCGGTAAGCGGGGTCGCCCTTACATTTTCAAATTGCAGGGGCGTATTGCGATACGCCTCAATAGGGCGGGTTTCAAACCCGCCCCTACGCAGCATCCTGTCATTCTGAGTCCCGCTTATCGCGGGACGAAGAATCTCGCCTGCCCTGGCAAACCCGCTTTCTTTTGCGCTTTCAAAATCCCCCTCCCCTTCATCCCCTCCCTCCCGTGGAGGGGAGATTTGTCGATTCGAAAGATTTCGGACCGATGAATCGT
>JAUXIQ010000124.1 GCA_030620925.1 Nitrospinota bacterium | reverse complement strand
GCGCCCCGCACCTTTTGTCCGTGCCTTCCTCTTCATAGCCGCCGCCCAGGTAGAGTTTCCCGTCCGGCCCCTGCCTTCCGTAATATTGAAGCCCCAAGGTGCTGGAAGCGGGTTCTGCACCGGCGTCCGGGATACGCTGATATTCCATTATTTGAGCATTGAATCTTGGATAAAGCCCTTCGATGTAAAAAATGGTGTGTTTCCAGACCGGAGGCATCGGTTCGCTCACCATGACCTGGCCCCTGGTGGGCTTTATGGGTATTTCTATCCCTGCCATCCTGCCCAGCTCAGACGCCCAGCTTCCTGCCGAGTTGACCACCACCGGTGCCTCGATTATCCATTCATCGGTGCCCACTCCAGTGACTCTGTTCCCCTTCTTTTTAACACTCCTCACCGAGGTGTGGGTGTGGATTTCCGCACCCAGTCTGGCGGCGGCGCGGGCGTATCCGTTGCACACGTAAAAAGGGTTGGCCTGATCCCGGCTGGGATCGAAGATGGCTCCCGCTATGCTTTCGGAAAGGAGCGGTTCCAGCTCGCGGCTCTCCCGGCCGTTCAGCAGTTGCAGCTCGTAGCCTTTGGTCATCCTGTCCCTGGCGTATCGCTCCGCCGGCTCCCACTGCTCTTCGGTTTCCACGATGTACAGGCCGCCGCTTTTCACATAGTCGATTTCGCAATCCAGCTCCCGGTCCAGCGTTTCGTATATCTCCAGCCCCTGACGCACCATCTCCAGTTCCACGTCCGGCGGCCGCTTGAGTACTCCCCCCACCATACCTCCGTTGGCGCCCGAGGCCTCTGAAGCCAGGAAGTTCCGCTCCAGGAGGACTGTCTTCATCCCTTTCCTGCTCAGATAGTAGGCCGCTGAGCAGCCTATGAGACCTCCCCCTATTATCACCACGTCCGCCGTTTTTCCCATGACCGGCCCTTTCAGCTAATACCCCCATCCCTGGCGGCCCGTGCAGCCTTTGTGGCTTCCTCATCTACTTCCAGGGTGGATTCGTCCAGAACCACGCCGTAGTCTTCTCCAGCTTTCCGGAGGGAGACCATGCCGTTGCGAACGTCCTCAGCCACCAGGCGGGGTTCTCTCTCCAGAGGGGACCCGTAGCCGCCCCCACCGCTTACCAGCATGCTGACCACGTCTCCCGGCTTGAGTAAAAATTCCTGGCTGGTATCATAAACATGATCGCCGTTTAACACGATGCGGGAACACGACCCTTCTTTTCCTCCCAGAAGCCCTTGCGCCGGTCGCTCGAACCTTCCTCCGGCCACGAATGCCGCCACCGTCCTGGCCGTGCCCTCTCCCTCAGTCGGCACCCGCATCACTATCTCCTGACCGCAGCCTCCCCTGAACCTGCCCGCACCACCGGAATCGCAGATGAGCTCTTTTTTCTCGAAGAGTAGGGGGGCCTCGTTTTCGAGAATCTCCAGGGAGGAATTGGATATGTTCGCCGGGTATGCCAGGCAGGATACTCCGTCCCGATCGCTTCGGCCGCCCATACCTCCGTTGAAAAAAACTATGTCCACGAACCTCCGCCCGCCGACCTCCTCGCCGTTGAATGCGATGGTGGATAGGGGTGTGGAGCCGTTGCCCGCCATCACCCGCTCGGGAATCACCGGGTGCAGGGTGTGAAAGACCATCTCAGGCAGCATGTGCCCTATGGGGATGCGCCAGAAGAGAGCGGCGGGGAACCTGGGGTTGAGGATGCACCCCTCGGGGGCGGTGACTCTGAAACAGCGCAGGCTTCCCTCATTGTTCAGGATGACGGGGTTGATGGCCGCCTTCAGGCCGAACACCGTATGAGCGTATGTATAGTTCAGGGCCACGTTGATGGCCTTGTCCTCCTGGGGCGATGTGCCGGTGTAATCGACATGAATGTCGCTGCCTTTTATAGTAACGGCCACCTTAATGGTGATGGGGCGGCCCGAGGTGCCCGCTTCTTCTCCGATGAACTCTTGACGGTAGGTCCCATCGGGCAACTCCTCGATAGAGGCCCGCATGGCGGCCTCTGTCCGGTCGAAGATTTCCCGGGCCAGGTGGTCCATGTTCTCCCAGCCCTGTTCCTCCAGGAACTCCAGCAGCCTTGTGGAACCCACGTGGTTGGCTGCCAGTTGTGCGTTAATGTCGCCGATGACTTTGTCCGGCGTCCGCACGTTGGCGGCGATGATGTTGAAGATGTCCTCGTTCGGCTCTCCTGCTTTGCATAACTTGCTGATGGGTATGCGCAACCCTTCCTCGAAGATTTCGCGGCTTTCCGACGTCCCGTAGCGGCCGCCGATGTCGCAGTGGTGCACGATGTTGAGTGAGAAAGCCGCCAGCTTTCCGTGGTGGAAAACGGGCGTGGCCAGGAAGACGTCCTCCAGGTGTCCGTTGCCGATCCAGGGATCGTTGGTAATAATGGCATCGCCGGGCACCAGCGTCTGAGGGGGGAACCTGTCCAGGAAATGCTTCACAACGTTGGGCATTGCTCCCAGATGGCTGGGTATACTGGAGGTGCCCTGGGCCAGAAGGTTGCCCGCGGCGTCGAACATGGCCACCGAAAAGTCTTCTGCATCCCGCACCACGTTGGAAAAAGAGGTGCGCAGCAGTGCCACGGCTACTTCGTCCACGATGGATACCAGGCGTGACCAGAAGATTTCGGTGCTGATGGCGTCCAGTTTCAGGTTCATGATTTACCCTTTATTCTGTTTCAACTTCGGGACGCTATTTCCCGGCAGCGACTTCTATATGAAGGGTGCCGTATTCGTCCATAACCGCCCGGCCCCCTTTTCCTATGATGGTGGTGGACTCCCGCTCCTCGATGATAGCAGGACCTTTCAGTGCGGTCCCTGCCGGAAGCAGGTATCTATCGTAAACGGTATGATTCATAATTTGACCAATTTCCGGTGAATAGGCCTCTCGGTTTCCCTTCAAGGCATCATCTACGCTGCCCCCTTTTAACTCCGGTCTGCTAAGGTTTAAATGGCGTTCGGGGCCGCGGGCGACACTGCGCAGCGTAACCAGCTCCACCGGAATGTCTGAATATAGACGTCCGTAGAGCGCCTGGTAGTGCTGATTAAAAGACTTTATCACTTGCTCGACGTCCATCCCGCGAAAATCGCGGTGTGGAAGGGGGAACGTTATCTCGAATCCCTGGCCGGAGTATCTGGCATCCGCAGTCCTGCTGTATTCAATCTCTCCGGAATATCCCGCGCCGGATAGGATCAGACGTCCTTCCTCCTCAAGCTCCCCGTATATGCGCTCGATTTCACCCATGTCAGCGTCGGAAAGGGATGCTTTGTGGGACCGCGAATGCTCAAAAGAGAGTGGCACGGTGAAAAAACCCAGGGCGGAGGCCACACCGGCGGCATGAGGTATGAGGATGCACGAAATGTTAAGTGTACTGGCGAGGTTGTAGGCATGCACCGGGCCGGCGCCGCCGAACGCCACCAAAGTGAAGCGCGAGATGTCCAGGCCTTTCTCCGCCACCTGCATCCTGATAGCCGCAGCCATGTTCTCGTTAACCAGGCTGTGAATGCCCCAGGCCGCATCGGTGAGCGATACCTTGAGGGGCACGCCGATGCGATCCTGGATAGCGGCCAGGCCCGCTTCATGGTCCAGCTGCATCTGCCCCCCCAGGAAATAGTCGGGGTTGAGGTAGCCCAGGCACAGGTCGGCATCGGAGACGGTGGGTTCCGCCCCCCCGCGCCCGTAGCATGCCGGGCCAGGTTCAGCGCCTGCGCTTATGGGCCCAACCTTGAGGAGGCCCATATCGTCCACGTGGGCGATGCTCCCTCCGCCCGCACCCGTTTCCATCAGGTCGATGACCGGGATGCGCAGCGGTATGCCGCTGCCCCTCTTGAACCGGTGCATGCGGGCCACTTCATACGTTTGGGTCATGGCGGCCTGACCCCCGGAGACGATGCACGACTTGGCGGTAGTGCCTCCCATGTCGAAGGAGAGCAGGTCCTCGATGCCTGCCGCCCGCCCGTAAAACCGGGCCGCCATGACCCCCGACGCAGGGCCCGATTCGCAGATCCTTATGGGGTACTTGATGGCGGTCTCCAGGGAAGCGGTTCCGCCGCTGGACAGCATGACGAAGAGCTTTCTGTTAAAACCCATGGAGCTCAGGCTGTCTTTCAAGTTGTTCAGGTAGCGGTTAGTAAGCGGTTGTACGTAGGAGTTGGCCACCGTGGTGCTGGTGCGTTCATATTCGCGAATCTCAGGCAGCACTTCCGAAGACAAGGAAAAGGGTATCTGACCGCAAGTCTCCTTTAGGACTCGTCCCATGAGCTGTTCGTGTTCCGGGTTGACGAAGGAATGAAGGAAACAGACGGCGATGGATTCCACGCCGGCGGCTGCCAGTTCGGCCGCCACCTTCCCGGCCTCCTGTTCGTCCAGGCGCTTGATAACCAGGCCGTCGCGGTTGATGCGCTCTCCTACCTCTCTGCGCAGGTATCGGGGAACGAGAGGAGGGGGGTAAGAGATGAACACGTCGTATATGTCGTAGCGTTTCTCCCGTCCGATCTCAAGGATGTCGCGCAAGCCGCCTGTGGTGATCAGGGCGGTGAGCGCACCCTTGCGTTCTATGATGGCGTTGATGACCAGGGTGGTGCCGTGGATGATGTTCTCCATCTCCGACAGGAGGTCGGGACGGCTTTCAAGGTATCTCTCAATCCCGCTGAGCACTGCTTTGGAGGGATCGTCGGGGGTGGTGAGAAGTTTGTGGATTTCCGTCTCCCCGGTTTCCTGGTTGAGCAGTATGAAATCGGTGAAAGTGCCGCCGATGTCACAGCCCAATCGAAAAAGCAGATCACCCATTCTCACTCCTTAATGGGAAAGCGGTCTGTTCGTCCCGTTCCGGTGCCGCCTCTTTCATTCAGTTAGATCGGCCATGATGCCGATGGGGATAGGTCTCACCGGAGGCCTGGAGGTGGGCGGCTCTATCCGGGCCAGGGAACGGCCGGTACGGGCGGCGACGACCTGGCTGATCAAGCGACAGCATATCTTGCCCTGGCATAAACCCATTCCGGCGCGGCTAAACCTCTTGACCTCGTTCACTGTGGTGCCTCCCTCCGCGATCACCTTCAGGATGTCCTTCAGGGTCACATCCTCGCAGCGGCAAATTATTACCTCTTCTGCCTCCAATTACCTTTTCCCCCATCCATCTTACGATGTGCAATGACAGACCACGGCCCCTTTGGGAAATTCATGGATACAGCCATCACCGGAATTCTTGAGCCACCTCGCCGTTTTCGATCAGTAGGGTCCCGTCCGCCTCGGCTGTAACCCGCCAGAACACCAGGTCTATATGGAGCGGTGAGAGGAGTCTGGCTTCAGGCCAGGGTTTGCCCCCCAGAGCGATGTGGGCTGTGCCGTAGGTGCCTTCCGCCTCCAGGGTCGTTCCCAAGCGGAGGTTGGCGCAGGGATTGGGCCCAACCCTATTTCGCACAGGGCGAAAGCGTTGGGATCATCGGCGGAAGTCAGCATCTGTTCAAGAGACCGGGCCTGTTTCCCGCCCTCTATGCTCACCGCCATGCCTTTCTTAATGTTGAGGGTTATGGGCTCTTCGATGATGCCCACACCCACCACGAAGCCGTCCACCACCACTTTCCCTTCAGCGTTATCCTCCACCGGCGACACACTCACCTCTACATCGGGAGGCGGCGCGAAATCCCCTCTATTATGCACGAGGCAATGCAGGCCTCGGGCGGGTCGTCCCTCAATGTCCGCCCGAAGGTCAGTGCCCGCCTCGGTGGTGATGCGGATACTCGAAGCACTGGTAACCTCTTGCTGAATTTTCTCCACCATGGGCACCAGCGAGTGGAAGTCTGCGTCGAATCCGGAAGGCCCCGTCATCATCTCCCGGGTCAGCTCGGGCATGGTCAAATATCTGGCCCCCGCGTCGCAGGCATCGAAGCGTGCCTGGCTGTGCCCTACGAACACGGAGGTCACTTCCAGGATGACGTCTGCGCGCATCATGGCTCCCGCCGCGATGTCCGGAGGCTGGGAACCGTGAAATGCCCTGGGGGTGATGGTCATCATCGCCACCTCCGCCTCACGTCCGGCGCAGGCCATGGCGATTACCTCAGGGATGTCGGGGTCCATGCCCGTGTCGGTGAGAATAAGTACTTTCTCTCCGGGCTGCACGTTTGCGCACACCTCGACGATGCGGCCCGCGGTGCTCATCATACGCACTTTATCCATTGGCATGCGTGTCATTATACGGTTTCAATTTCCCGATATTAGAAATAGATCTGAAGCTGCCGTCTTGAAAACCACATCACCAAAATGATTAACAGAGTATACGCCTGGAAAGTCAAGAT
>JAUXIQ010000197.1 GCA_030620925.1 Nitrospinota bacterium | reverse complement strand
GAGGTATTCAGAAACATCCTGGCCGCCAGCAAGGGGACCGACGCCGACCTGAGCGGTATGTTGGAGGTGGAGAAGCGAGACGGCATCTCCCCCTATCAACTGCTAAGGAATATAAAAGGGGTGCAGTGGCCGGCACCCA
Source organism: Nitrospinota bacterium (assembly GCA_030620925.1). Taxonomy (GTDB): domain Bacteria; phylum JAUXIQ01; class JAUXIQ01; order JAUXIQ01; family JAUXIQ01; genus JAUXIQ01. The sequence continues at coordinate 4,699 of JAUXIQ010000197.1, read as the reverse complement.
CCTATGAGAACGCCAAACAAGGCGGAACCCCCAGGCGCTACATGGATCAGGAGAAGTGGGCGGATAAGCCTTATGGAAGTTTCCGCACCTCCTCCGGGAAAGCCAGGTTCAAGCTCTGCGAGCAGGACTATTCAAGGGCAAGGGAGTTGATGGCAAAGATCGACAAGGTGGGGAAAGACCCCAACGCCTATATCATAGACCACTACGATGTCCTGGTAGCCATGAGGGATAACGCCCTGACCCCCGAACTCCCGGATTTCGACTACCTGGGGAAATCGATCAGCGAGACGATGAAAGCCGATAAATATCCCTTCTGGCTCAGCCTGGGTATCGTGTTCGAGCATTTCCATACCACCAAGACCATTCGCCAGGCCACGACGCGCAAGCTGGTGCCCGAGCAATACGTTGAGCTTCACCCTGAGGACGCCAGGGAGCTGAACATACAGGACGGCGAATGGATCAAGGTGGTCACCCCCAGGGGAAACTACCAGGGGAGAGCCAGCATAGGGACCAAGAGCAAAGTGCGCCCCGCCAGGAACAAGGTCATGAAGGGACTGATATTCTCTCCCTGGAACCTTTCTGTGGCCGACAGCGCGGACCCCAGAAAGAACCGCTGGCTGGTCAACGAGACATCTCACAGAGCGTTCGACCCCGTGTCCGGACAGGTGGATTTCAAGCATCTCAAAGCGCGCATCGAAAAGATATAAGACGGAGTGTGGGGGCTTTATCAGTGCTCCCCTTTGAACTGCTGTGTTAACAAGAAGAGAATTCATAAGGCTCTCAGCCTTCGGCGGAGCAGGCATCGCTCTGGGCGGCGGCCTGCTTCTGGACAGGCGAAGGGAGCGGTTCCTTATAATAAGGCCCCCGGGTGCGCTCGCCGAGGAACGATTCCTGAGTAGCTGCGTGCGTTGCTTCAAGTGCGGAAACATCTGCCCAAACACCGCCATCCGTTTCATGGGGCCGGAGTACGGCCCGGCGGCTATGGACACGCCATACATCCTCCCCAGAGATCAGGCCTGCATGCTGTGCATGAAGTGCACCCAGGTGTGCCCCACCGACGCTTTGCAGAAAATAGCCGATGATCCCCAGGAAATTCTCACCAGGGTGCGCATGGGTAAGGCCGTGGTGGACGAGAACCTCTGCTACTCTTACAACGGGCGCACCTGTGGGGTCTGTTACAGGGCCTGCCCTTACCCGGATGTGGCCCTCAAGGTGAAATTGTTCGAGCAGCCAGTGGTGCTGGACAAATGCGTGGGCTGCGGTCTGTGCGAGAGGGTATGTATACATATACCCCAGGCGATCAGAATATACACTGAGGTCTGAGATGGGAATAGATGAAAGATATGAACATTCTCCTTAACATGCGGAAAACGGTTCAGATAGGGGTGGTGGTTTCGCTGGTGCTGATAATCATGGTCAGTTACGGGGCCACCCTCCACCAGGTGTATGGCCCCGGGGGGGAGCACCTGGCCGGCCTCATGGAAGGGAAATGGAGTTTCTGGCTTTACAGGTTTTTTACCGAAACCATGGGGGCACTGCGGGAGCCGGTGAGGGTTGCGGATGGTTTCAAGGGCACTTACTGGTCCATCACCGTCTTCGGTTTAACCATCACCGACCCGCTGGCGGGCTTGGGCCACCTGGTGGCCACCAGGAGTGTTTATATTCCACTAATTTTTGGCATGCTCGTTCCTTTGTTTGCGGCAATGACCCTGGGGAGGGCGTACTGCGGCTGGATATGCCCCATGAACACTCTGCTGGAGTTTACCGATAAGCTGCGAAACAGGCTCAGGCGAGGGGAATCCCTTCCCACCAAAGATTTGCACTCCGGCCGCTTGAACAAATACTTTCTTTTGACCGCACTGTTCATCGCGGCGGCTATTTCCGGGGTCTCGGTTTTCCCCTACCTGATGCCCCAACTGCATCTGGGCAAGGAGGTCTTTCAGGTCGTCTATTTCGGGTCGATCTCCTGGGGCATCTTTTTTATCTGCGGAATTATACTGTTCGAAATACTGTTTACCAGGAGAGGATGGTGCAGGTATCTCTGCCCGGCGGGGGCTCTCCTTTCGCTGCTGGCTGTGCCCAGATTGTTAAGGGTGGAGAAAACGGCCCGGGATTGTATTCAGGGCTGCCGTTCCTGCGTCGATGCCTGCCCATTGGGGTTGGAACCTCATACGGGTGCCTCCATGATGGAATGTTCACAATGCGGCCTCTGCCTTCCCCGGTGCGAGGAGGGGTTGCTCGGTTTTCGATGGAGGGGGAACATGAGATTGGCTATCTTCGCGGGCGTGGCCATTGCTTTTTTTGCGCTGGCCAACACGGCCCAGGCGCACCATATCAGGGGCCTGCCCCATTACGGTTACACGGAGAACTACCCCCAGAATCCCACCAGGGAAAAGGTGGTGAAACACAAGCATTATTACATTTATGTGACCACTTACAGTTTCGAAGGGCTGCAGCGGGAGAAATCGGATACCCCCGATGACGTGCAGTTTTACATCTACATAAAGAACATGAAGACCGGCCAGTCTTACACCGGGCGAATGGACGTGGAGATAACCCGGAAAGGAGTGCGGGCGCTCTACCATCGCGGCAGTCCGGATGAAGAGGCGGTCTACAGGATAAGACATTCCTTCAAGAAAAGCCGTGGGGGATGCCTGCTTAACATCCGTTTTGACGGTGCAGCGGGGCGGGAAGACGTCCGTATAAAGATTAAGCTGAATTGAAGCATCTTTTTCTCCAACCCCACGCAGATGTCGGCCCTGTTTGAGTGCGGGTATATATTCCTTTTAATGAATGGTTATCTCCCTATGGCCGCACCACGTTCTCATTTCGAGGGAAAGCGTCATGAGAATGAAAACCCTCTCAGCCTCATTGTTGATTTCTGCGTTACTGCTCATCTTCGGCAGTTGTTCCTTCGCCCACACCCATCGGGACTCGCTCATCCGCTGGAAAGAATACACGCCTGAGGCCTTCAGGGTCGCCTCCCGGGAGAACAAGCCCATTCTGATGCTCATCACCGCAGTCTGGTGCCACTGGTGCCACGTTTTCGAGGAGAAGGTGCTGGAAACCGAGGATGTTTCCGAGCAAATTAACGGCGATTTTATCGCCGTCTTCGTTGATTACGACCGACGCAAAGACCTGGTGCGAAAGTACCCCTCTTACGGCCTGCCTTCTATCATCATCCTGGCCCCCGACGGCCAACTCTTGCTACTGCTCCCCGGATATATGAACAAGAAAAACTTCACTAGGCGTTTGAACGAGTTTATGAAGCATAGATGGGCGAACTACAAATCCGTCGGATCGGTAGAAGAACCCCCCGCCACTGAGGTTAAACAGCCTACGGTGGAGGAGCTAAAAAGGTTCAGGGCTCGCTTCAGGAGAGTTCTTGGGGCCGCTTACGACAGGGACTACGGCGGCTTCGGAGCCGATTTCAAAGAGCCCTTCGGCCGCACCCTGCTCTATGCGCTGGACCTTTACGGGGAGACAGGCGATGAAGAACTGAAGAACATGGTGCTCCATACACTTGACCGGATTGCCGGTCTCAAAAAGGAAAAGACGACCGCCCGAAGACCGCCGGCGGATTATCTGTTGAGCCTTTACCAGGGCAAACAGCAGGAGGGATGGCTTGAAAAGGTGGAGAGACTGCAGCGCCGGCATAAGATAGTGGGCCTCTTCGACCCTGTGGGAAAAGGCTTCTTCCGCCTGGCAATACTCCGGGATTGGGGGATTCCGCATTACGAAAAACTGCTTGGCGTCAATGCCGAAATGGTAATCGTCTACCTGCATGCCTACCGCCTGACGGGGAGGCATGAGTATAAGCAAATAGCTCAAGATACCCTCGATTACGTGCTGGGAGAGCTGTACGAAACCGGCAGCGGCCGCTTCTTCGGCAGTCAGTCCGCCGACGAGGTCTACTACCACCTGACCGGAGAGGAGCGGGCGCAGGTGGAACCGCCCGCCGTAGACACAACCTCCTATGCGGTTTCCACGGCGCAGATGGTGGAGGCGCTCCTCTATGCGCATAAAATCCTCGGGGAAGAAAGATACAGGGAAACGGCCCGGAGAGGTCTTCGGTTCCTGGAGAAGAAGTTGATGGGGATGCGCGGGGCGATGAGCTATTACGACCCGGATGAGCGCCGTGCCCGTATAGACGGACAGTTGATGGATAATGCCTGGGTGGCACGCGCTTTCATCGGTGCGGCCGGGGCCCTGAACGATAAGAAATTTACTCGTATTGCGTTGGGCCTCATAGACTTTTCGCTTGAGGAGCTGTACGACTCAAAGGGAGGAGGGTTTTTTGAACGGAACAGCACCAGCCGCCAATTCTACAAGGAGGGAGACGCGGTAAGCAGGGAAAAACCGTTCGACGCCAACGGCCTCATGGCTCTCAATCTGCTGCATGCATACCGGCTAACCGGAAAGGAGGTTTATCTGATCAGGGCCAGGGAGACACTGGGTGTTTTCGTGGACGGCGACATCGAAGCCTCCGCCCCTTTCCTCCTCCGGGCAGCCGGAGAACTGATTCCCCTGCTCAGCCAGACAAGGAAATAGACTCACAGTTTATTATAAGAGTCGGCCTTGAGCCAGGCGTTCTCCTCTTTAATTATACGGCTTGCCTCTATTTCTCCACCGTGACCCGCATCAGGATGCGCCCGAAGCCGCCCCCCGCCAGGCCGCAGTCATTGCAATTGGCGTGTGT
>JAUXIQ010000023.1 GCA_030620925.1 Nitrospinota bacterium | reverse complement strand
CTCGATTACGTGAGTTGTTCACCATATAGGGTTCCGGTGGCCCGGTTGGCGGCAGCCCATGCCGCGCTTAAAGACGCCGCCGGGATACTTCGCGAGTAATGGGGCCATGCACGAGTCGTACATGAGGGCCGCCCTTTCTCTTGCCCGCAAGGGGGCGGGTAAGATCAGCCCCAACCCCATGGTGGGTTCGGTACTGATAAAAAAGGGAAAGATCGTAGGGAAGGGTTATCATCGAGCGGCGGGAAAACCTCATGCCGAGATCGAGGCCCTGTGGCGGGCGGGGAAGGAGGCCCGTGGCGCAACGCTTTACGTGAACCTGGAGCCCTGCTGTCATCAGGGGCGGACGCCACCCTGCACCGATACCCTTATAGAAGCGGGGATCAAGGATGTAGTGGCGGCCATGGAGGACCCCAACCCTGCGGTGTCCGGTAAGGGATTTAAGAGGCTTCAGGATGCGGGGATCAGGACCGTTTGCGGGGTCCTTGAAGAGAGGGCCAGGGAGTTAAACGAGCCGTACATAAAGCATATTACCACCGGTCTTCCCCAGGTGATCATGAAGGCCGGGATGAGCCTGGACGGCAAGATAGCAGCAGCTTCAGGAGAATCGCGCTGGATAACCGGTGAAGCATCGAGACGACAGGTGCACAGGCTCAGGGCCGTATGCGACGCGGTTATGGTGGGGGCGGAGACGGTCATTAAAGACGACCCCCGGTTAACCGCAAGGATTAAGGGGGGCAGAGACCCGGTGAGGGTGATTGTGGACAGCAGACTGCGGCTCCCCCTGTCGGCCAGAATTTTCGACCGCGATTCTGATGCAGGCGTGGTGGTAGCCACCACCAAGGGCGCGGATGTTGAAAAGAAACGGAAGCTTGAGGCCCTGGAGGGGGTGACGGTGATCACCCTGGACGGACCCCGGGGACGCGTGGACCTCCCTCGGTTGATGAAGAGCCTGGGAAAGAAGGGAGTGACCAGCCTGCTTCTGGAAGGAGGGGGAGAAGTCAACGCCTCCATGCTGGATGCGGGCCTGGTGGACAAGGTGATGCTTTTCGTATCGCCCATGATAATCGGCGGAAAGAGCTCCCCGGACGTGGTGGGGGGCGGCGGTGCTGCATCGCTTGCCGAGGCGGTGGGGTTGGAGAGAGTCAAGTACAGGAGAATCGGAGGGGATTTATTGATGGAAGGGTATATAACCAGGAATTGAGAGGGTTCCCGTGTTCACCGGCATAGTAGAGGAGGTGGGCGAAGTCCGCCGAACCGACAGGAGGGGCGATATCAGCCTGTTCACTATCGCCGCCCGTAAGGCGTTGGAAGAGATAGCGCTGGGGGACAGCATATCCGTCTCCGGCGTCTGTCTCACAGTGGTGGATTTCGGGGAGACCGACTTCACCGTTGAGGCCACCCCCGAAACTATGGGCATCACCAACCTGGGTGAGCTTCCACCCGGTTCCGGTGTCAACCTGGAAAGGTCTCTGCGGCTGGGCGGAAAGATGGGGGGGCATCTGGTATCCGGTCATATCGACGGGACGGGCAGGATCACAGAGATCGGGAAAGAAGGCGAATCCTACGTTTTCGCTTTTCAGACCCCGGAACGGATCATGCGCTACGTGGTGCCCAAGGGATCGGTGGCGGTGGAAGGTATCAGCCTCACCGTGGTGGACGTGCGGGAAGACGGCTTCACGGTGGCGGTCATACCATTTACTTACAGGGAGACCACCTTTTCACAGAGAAGGGCGGGCTCTGTGGTTAACATAGAGTGCGATATTATAGGTAAATACGTGGAGCGCCTCCTGGCCGGTTACTCGGAGAGGGGGGAAACGCAGGCTCAGAAAACAGGCGGCATAGACCAGGAATTCCTGGCGCGGCACGGTTTTGTTTGATCCATTTTGCAGGAGGAGGGCACCATGCCTAAAACCATTGAAGGCCACCTGATCGGGGAAAAGTTTAAGTTCGGTATTGTCGTCAGCAGGTTCAACGATTTCATTACCGGGAAACTGCTGGAAGGGGCTCTGGACGCGTTGTACAGACATGGGACCAAGGAGCAGAATGTCAGCGTGGTGCGTGTGCCGGGTTCCTTTGAGATACCTCTGGTGGCCAAGAAGCTGGCTCAACTGAAGAAGTATGACGCCATCATATGCCTGGGCGCCGTCATACGGGGCGCTACAACCCATCACGAGTATATAGCCGCCGAGGTTACAAAGGGTATAGCCAACACGTCGCTGGAGACGGGCGTGCCCATCACCCTGGGAGTTCTCACCACCGATTCCCTGGAACAGGCGATCGAGCGTGCTGGCACCAAGATGGGAAACAAGGGCTTCGAGGCCGCCGTTTCCGCTTTGGAGATGGTAAATCTCTACAAAGCGATAGAGGGAAAATGATGCCGTGAGAGCCAGGAGTAAAGCACGTGAACTAGCCTTGCAGATGCTCTATCAACTGGATATGGTGAAGATTGACCCGGAGCAGGCCCTTGAAGCCGCCACGGAAGGGGGGCCTCTTCCGCAGGAAGTGAGGGACTTCGCCCTGCAACTGACCAGAGGCGCCGCTGAAAAGAAGGAAGAGATAGACGAACATCTTAAGAGCGCAAGCATGCATTGGTCCATAGAGCGAATGGCGATTATAGATAAGAATATTCTCCGCATGGCCGTCTACGAGCTCAAGTACATCAGCGATATACCCTATAAGGTGACCATCAACGAAGCGGTGGAGCTGGCCAAGAAGTTCGGCGGTGAGAATTCACCGGCCTTTGTGAACGGTATCCTGGACAAGGTGAACAGGGAGGTAGACGCCCAGTGTTGAAGATCGAGCTCGCCAATACCCGGCTCTACCAGGCCGAGACAGAGCTTATGGTGGTTCCTTTTTTCAGCGATAGGATCCCCTTTAAAGGAATTGTGGGATGGATCGATTGGCTGCATGGTGGCAGCATCTCCCGGGCCATAATGAAGGGGGGACTGACCGGAGCCAATGGAGATAAAGTGGTCCTCATGGGCAGCATTAAGTTCAGGGCGGAAAGGATTATGGCCTATGGGATGGGGGAAGCCAATAAAGCGCTGCCGTTAACCATTGAGGGAATGTTCACCGAACTGGTAGGAGACGTTCAGGAGATGGGCTTCAGTGGTTTTTCCGCGCCCACCGTGAGGCAGGATTTCGACTCCTGGGAGTATAGGGACCTCTCCCGTTCCACTATAAAAGGCATATATCAGGGTTATTCCTTCCTGGAGCCTTCGCAGGAGGAAGATTACGAAGTGGTATTGATAGAGGAATCCTTCGAGCACTGGAGGATTCTGGAAGGGGTATCCTACGAAGTCATGGTCCAATACCGGGACAAGGTGGATTCGGAAATAGAATCGAAAAAGATGGGGGATTAACCGGTTTACCTCAGGGAACAGATTCTTTGAGATACGCTGTTGTTTCGGATATACATGGGAACCTGGATTCCCTGCAGGCGGTCTCCGAAGCCATTGAGACGCAGGGCGTGGACCGGATAATCTTCCTGGGGGACGCCGTGGGCTACGGCGCCCAACCCTCTGAAGTGATGGATATGATCAGGTCGATGGCGGACGCCTCGGTGGTGGGCAACCATGACTACGTGGCTTCCGGGAAGGAGGAGCCGGTCTATTTCAACTCTTACGCCAAAAACGCCGTCCTCTGGACCAGGGACAGGCTGAGCGACGGAGAAAGGACGTACCTGGCCGGACTGGATGTGAGTGCGGAGGAAGAGGGTTTCACCATAGTGCACGCCTCTCCCCTCAACCCTTTAAACTGGAATTATCTGTTGTCCGTGGAGCAGGCGGAGCAGAATTACGACGCTTTCGAAAACGGGCTCTGCTTTATAGGGCACTCTCACACCCCTGCGGTGTTCTGCATGGACAGCGAGGGCAAACTGGGCTTCGAGTCTCCAGGGCAGTTGCAGCTTAAGGAAGGGTGCAGGTATATAATCAATGCGGGCAGCGTGGGCCAGCCCAGGGACGGTGACCCCCGCTCGTGTTACGTTGTTTATGACGCTGAGAGGCAGAGCGTAGAGTTCCTGCGGGTGTCCTACGATGTTTACGCCGCGCAGGAAAAAATCGTGAAGGCCGGGCTGCCGCCTTACCTGGCGCAGCGGCTGGCCCTGGGGATGTAATCCCGCCGGAGGCAGCGAATGGAGGGAGGACGCATAATCGTAGCCGTGGGAGCGGTTATCACCCATCCTGAGAAGGGGGTGCTGATGGTGCGCCATGTCCCAGAGCGCGAGGGCTACTGGAAAGGCAAGTGGATATGCCCCGGCGGAAAGCTGGACGTGGGAGAAGCCATCCGCGATGGAATAGTTAGGGAGGTGCGTGAAGAGACGCATCTGGAAATATCCATAAAGAAAATGCTGGAACCGTTCGAGCGGATAGTCGTTGACGATGACGGAAAGACCGGCCTACACGTAATATATATAGACTGTATAGCCGAGATGGTAGACGGCGAGCTAACCCCTGACGACGACGTGGGGGAGGCTGAATGGTTCACCGAGCAGGAGTTGGAATCGCGCTGGGATGAGCTGCACGCCGATACGCAGATATTGATGCGGATAGCCGGGTTGGTGTGAGGGAATTTGAAGAGTTTAAATTACCGACGGAGGTAGTTTTTTTTGGAAGCCAAATACGACTTCAAGAAAATAGAGACCAGGTGGCAAAAACGCTGGGAGGAGAACAAAGAGTTCAACGTGGAGGTTGACGAGACCAGCGACAAATACTACCTGCTGGAGATGTTCCCATATCCCTCGGGGCGGATACACATGGGACACGTGCGCAACTATTCCATCGGAGACGTGGTGGCCCGCTACAAGTCCACGAGGGGGGCTAACGTCATCCACCCCATGGGCTGGGACGCCTTCGGCATGCCTGCCGAGAACGCCGCCATAGATGAGAAGGTGCACCCCGCCACCTGGACCTTCGAGAACATCAGCTACATGCGAAACCAGTTGAAGGGGATGGGGTTCAGCTACGATTGGGACAGGGAAATAGCCTCCTGCCATCCAGGTTACTATAAGTGGAACCAGTGGTTTTTCCTCAAGCTGTACGACCAGGGGCTGGCCTACCGGCGAAAGTCTTTCGTCAACTGGTGCCCTTCCTGCAACACCGTCCTGGCCAACGAACAGGTGGAGAGCGGGCTCTGCTGGCGCTGCTCCAGCGTGGTCGCCCAGAAAGAGCTTGAGCAGTGGTTCCTCAAGATAACCGAATACGCCGAGGAACTTCTGGAGGGCTGCGATGCGCTGAACGAAGGTTGGCCGGAGCGCGTGCTCACCATGCAGCGCAACTGGATAGGCAAGAGCTACGGGGCAGAGGTCGATTTTCCCCTGGCCGAAGGTTCCGACGTGATAAGAGTCTACACCACCCGCCAGGACACCCTCTACGGAGCGACCTTCATGTGCCTGGCCCCGGAGCACCCCCTCTGCCTGGAGCTGACCGAAGGCACGGAACGTGAGGAAGAGGTGAGACGGTTCGTGGAGGAGGTGGTGATGGAGGATAAGATTACACGCACCGCCGAGAACACAGAGAAGAAGGGAGTGTTCACCGGGAAATACGCCATAAACCCCATGAACGGAGAGCGCATACCCATCTGGGTGGCCAATTTCGTCCTTATGGAGTACGGCACGGGGGCCATCATGGCCGTTCCCGCTCACGACCAGCGCGACCTCGATTTCGCCAGGGCTTACGACATTTCGGTGAGGGTGGTCATTCATCCTCGCGATGGAGACCTGGATCAGGACACCATGACCGAGGCCTATGTTGATGAAGGCTACCTGGTGAACTCAGATAAATTCAACGGCGTCGACAGCGTGGAAGCGCTGGATGAGATCGGCCGCTTCCTGGAAGAGAAGGGAACAGGCGAGCGCACAGTGAACTACCGCCTGCGCGATTGGGGCATATCCCGGCAGCGATACTGGGGCACGCCGATCCCCATTATATATTGCGAGGATTGCGACGCAGTGCCCGTCCCCTACGACGATCTTCCGGTGGTCCTGCCCCTGGAGGTGGAAATAAAAGAGCACGGGAAGTCACCCCTGCCCGACTACGAGTCATTCATTAAGGTCGACTGTCCAAAATGCGGTAAAGAGGCCCGCAGGGAGACGGACACCATGGATACCTTCGTCTGCTCCTCGTGGTACTTCGACCGCTACACCTGCCCCCGATACGAAGAAGGCCCCCTGGATGAAAAAGCGCTCAACTACTGGATGCCGGTGGACCAGTATATAGGGGGTATAGAGCACGCCGTGCTCCATCTCCTCTACTCACGCTTCTTCACCATGGTGCTCAGGGACATGGGCATCATCCGACAGGGAGAGCCGTACACCAGGCTGCTTACTCAGGGCATGGTGATAAAGGACGGGGCGAAAATGAGCAAGTCCCGCGGAAACGTGGTGGACCCTGACGACATCGTCAGTAAATACGGCGCCGACACGGTGCGGCTGTTCATGCTTTTCGCTTCTCCCCCTGAGAAGGACCTTGAGTGGAGCGACCGCGGGGTAGAGGGGGCTTTCAGGTTCATTAACAGGGTATGGCGTTTGGTCTGCAACAATATTGAAGAATTAAGAAAAGTCGATCAGCCGCCCGCGGCCATGAAAGCGTTGCCGGAGAATCTCAAAAAAATCCGCCGTAAGACACATCAGACCATCCGCAAGGTCACCAGCGACATAGAAGACCGCTACCACTTCAATACCGCCATCGCGGCCATCATGGAGCTGACCAATTCCATATACCTCCTGGAGTACGGCGAAGGGGAGAAAAGCGAGGCTCTGCTCGTGCTCAAGGAAGCCGTTGAATCGCTGGTCCAGCTCCTCTACCCTTTTGCGCCTCACATCTGTGAAGAAATCTGGCAGGAACTGGGCGGCGAGGATACGCTTACCCGGCATCCCTGGCCCGAATATGACGAGGATATAGCCAGGGAGGAAGAGATTCCCATCGTTATCCAGGTGAACGGAAAAGTGAGGAACACCATCCAGGTGGAAGCGGGCACGGATGACGAGGAAATCAAAAAACTGGCTTTGAATAATGAAAAGATTGTCCAGATGACCAAAGATAAAGAGGTGCAGAAAGTCATTGTGGTGCCCAAGAAACTGGTGAACATCGTTATCAGATGAATCCTGTGTCGGCCTCCATTAAGCTGCTTCCGGCAGTTTCACAATCCGCTGCGGTGAAATTCGTGAGATGGTGCTGGTGCGTGGCCTTGATCGCTCTCAGCGTGTCCGGATGCGGCTACCGACCAGGCAGAATATCCCCCGGGTTCGATCCCGGTATAAACAGCATCGCCATCCCTATCTTTGAAAACGTCTCCTCTGAGCCGCTTATCGAAACGCTGCTCACCGAAGCGGTGAGAGAGGAGTTCATCGATGACGGGAGGCTGGAGGTGGTGCCCGTGGAGCGGGCGGAGCTCATCCTGCGGGGGAAGATAACCGGCTACGGCGCCCGAACGCTCGCTTTCGACGATACGGACAGGGCATCGGAGAGGAGGGTGGTGGTGTCGGTGAGGGTGAGCGTCGTAGAGAGGTCGAGCGGAAAGGAGCTGGTCTCTTTCAACCTTCAGGCCCGCTCTGAGTATGCCGTTCACATGAAGTTGTCAGCGCTGGAGAAGGCAAAAGAGTCTGCCGAGAGAAGGGGATTCAGGGAGTTGGCGGAGGAACTGGTCGAGCTGCTGTTCTCGGGATTGTAGCCGGAATGCGGGCAGGGGACCGTAAAAAGTCAAGGCTCAGCTCCCTTAAAATTACCTTGCGTTATTTTAATTCGAATGTAAAAGGTTCAATTCGATTGGTCGGAGGACAGGACGTGGAACCTGCGGTTAAGCCTGGAGATTTTCCTTGAGGCGGTATTTTTATGGATTACTCCCTTGGATGCGGCCGTATCTATGGTGGGAATAACTTTCTGAAGCTCCTGCCGCGCCTGTTCGATGTCGCGGGAGTCCATGGCCGCATACAGCTTTTTGATAGCGGTGCGCATGTTTGATTTAACGTCCTTGTTTCGCTCGCGCCTTTCGTTGCTCTGTCTGATTCTCTTTAATACAGATGCCTTTTTTGGCATTCGCAGTTTTCCTCCGTAATCAGCAATTTGGAGAGTTTAAATTAGGGAAATTTCCATATAATCCTATATTCCTGTTCGGCGCATGTCAAGCGGTTTATACCTCATGTCTGTAATCGATGGAATAGAGGCGGTTTACGGCTGCAGAGGGTTTCTTGAAGGATGTCTCAAGAGGATAAGATAACCAGGTCCACCGGCGTTGTGGGCGGAGCCACACTCATCAGCCGGATACTGGGCTTCGTCAGGGACATGATAATAGCCCAGTTGTTCGGCGCCCACGGCTCCACCGACGCCTTCTTCGTGGCCTTTGGCGTGCCCAATATGCTCCGCAGAATATTCGCGGAGGGCGGGCTTTCATCTTCCTTCGTGCCCGTCTATTCCGAGTATATCAACAAGGAGGGGACGGAAGAAGCGGGGAGGTTCGCGGATTCCATGGCCACCACGCTGGCCGCAGTCCTGGCCCTCGTTTCGGTGGCGGGCGTCATTCTGGCGCCCTGGTTCGTCAAGGCCCTGGTGCCGGGTTTCGCGAGTGTGCCCGGGAAAATCGAGCTCACCGTTTTCCTCACCAGGATGCTCTTCCCTTTTATCTTCTTCGTGGGGCTGGCTTCGCTCTCCACGGGGATTCTTAATACCAGGGGGCATTTCTTCTGGCCCGCGGTCTCCCCGGCTTTTCTGAATGTTGCCATGATTTCCTGCGCGTTGTTGCTCCATTTCCGGTTCGGGGTTCCCATATTGGCCCTGGCCGCCGGCGCCCTGCTGGGGGGGTTGCTGCAGTTAGTGGTGCAGGTTCCTCCCATGCTGTCTCGCGGGGCGGCCCCCCGGTTGACGCTGAAAAGGGTCAGGCACCCCGGTCTGGGAAGGGTTCTGGGGCTCATGGTTCCAGCGCTTTTGGGGCTGGGGGTCAACCAGGTCAATCTGCTGGTGGACAGGTGGATAGCGTCGTGGCTGCCTGAGGGCAGCGTCTCCTTCCTATACTACGCCAACAGGCTGGTCCAGTTTCCACTGGGCGTGTTCGGGATCGCAATTGCGGTGGCCATCCTCCCCGTATTATCGGAGCAGGCGGCCAGGAGAGAGCTGGATGAGCTCAGGTCTTCCTTTCTGTTCGGGACGAGATTGGCTGTCTTTATCATGGTTCCCTCTTCGGTGGGCCTCATGGTGCTTAATACGCCCATAGTGAACGTTCTCTTCCAGCGGGGCGCTTTCGGCCCCTATGCCGCTTACGCCACGGCCACCGCGCTTTTTTACTACTCTCTGGGGCTATTCGCCTTCGCCGGCGTGAAGATCACCGCTACGGGCTTCTTTTCGATGCAGGATACGAAGACTCCTTTCAAGGTGGCTATATACGCCCTGATAATAAACGTGATCCTGAACCTTCTGCTCATGGGCCCTATGAAACATAACGGTCTCGCGCTGGCCACTTCCATCTCCTCCATGTTTAATTTCTTCGTGTTGCTTATTATATTGTTCAGAAGAGTAGGCACTCAAGGCGGGAGGGAGCTGGCGCGCTCGGTTTACAGAAGTCTGATCGCCTCGGGAGGGCTGGCCCTGGTTGTCTGGGCGTTGTATAATAGTATGTTTGATTTGACGGCGCCCCTTCTGCTAAGGATAGGAGTGCTGGTGGTTTGCATTGCAGGGGGAGCAGCGGTATACCTGGCCATCAATCGGCTCTGGAGGAGCGAGGAGCTGGACCAATTGCTCAAACTGGTGCGCAGGGGTTGAGGTGGACGCGCATCCTCTCTTAAGGGAGCTTTCAAGGGGAGCAGGGTTTTTCAGATGGACCTCATTTTAGACCAGTATCTTAATTACCTCAGGGTGGAGGCCCGGCTTTCGTCTCGCACCGTTGAATCCTACGCCAGGGATATAGCCTGCTACCTGGATGAAACGTTCCCCCGACGCGGGGGTGACGTTTCTTCCCTGGAGAGGGAAGACATAATCATCCATCTGGCCCATCTGAAGGAGAAGGGGCTTTCTTCAATCTCTTTGAGACGCCATCTCAGCTCGATAAAGTCTTTCCATCGGTTCCTTTTGAGGGAAGGTCTGGTCGAGGCGGACCCCGCCGCGTACATAGAGTCTCCCAGAACGGGCAGGAAGCTGCCCGGCGTTCTTCAAGAGCATCAGGTGGAAGCCCTGCTCGCCCAGCCGGATACTGGAGAGCCCCTGGGCCTGAGGGATGCGGCCATGCTGGAGTTAATGTACGCTGCCGGCCTCAGAGTCTCGGAGCTTGTGGGGTTGAAAGAGGCCGATGTGAACCTGGAGGCCGGCTACCTGATCGCGTACGGCAAGGGGAAGAAAGAGCGCGTGGTGCCGGTGGGTGAGAGAGCGCTGGATATATTGAAGACCTACCTGAGCTCGTCGAGGCCCGTCATGGCCGGGGAGAAGCGTTCGCCCTACCTTTTTCTCAGCCGGCGCGGGGGGCCGATGACCCGCAACAACTTCTGGAACAGGGTCAAGCTCTACGCCCGTCTCGCCCGTTTAGGGGAGGTTACCCCTCACATGCTCAGACATTCTTTCGCCTCCCATCTCCTTAACGGAGGGGCCGACTTGAGATCGGTTCAACAGATGCTGGGACATGCGGATATTTCGACCACTCAGATATATACCCACCTGATGGATAAGCTGTTGAGAGAACAGTACGATAAATTTCATCCCAGGGCCAGGTAACCGGTGGTTATGGTGAAATGAGCAGGAAAGATGTAGTAGACAGGCTGAAGTTTCAGATAGAACGCGGCGGCGAGGAGATATTTACCATGCACCGGGCCGGCGGCGGGGGACTGGAGGTGGTGCGTCGAAATACGGATTTGATGGACGGTGTGGTGCGCAGAGTCTACAGCTATTGCAGGGAGGAGGCGCTGGCTGATGGAGAAGCGCAGACTGACGGAATGGCCCTGGTGGCTCTGGGCGGATACGGCCGGGGGGAACTGAACCCCCAGTCTGACGTTGACGTGCTGTTCCTCTACCGCAAAATGAACCGGTTTGTCGATTTTATGGTCAAGGAGGCCCTCTATTTCCTGTGGGATTTGGGTATTCGCGTGGGGCACAGCTGCAGGTCCGTACCCGAATGTATGAAGATCGCCCGTGATGATTCCACGGTCAAGACTTCAATGATAGAGAACCGGCATATATGCGGTGATGAAAGCATAACCCGCCAGCTCAACCGGGCCATCAGGAAAGAGTTCCTGACCAGGGGCGCAGCCGATTTCATCGAGATTAAGACCAGGGAACAGACCCAGCGCTACGCGCAATACGGAGATTCTTCCAACTACCAGGAGCCTAATGTTAAGGAGGGTATGGGGGGGCTCAGGGACTACCACGTGGCCTTGTGGTGCGCCAAAACCAGGTATGACGCCGGGGTGCTCGACGACCTGGTGGCCCTGGGAGTACTGACACTCGAGGAGCTTCAGAAATTCAAAGAAGCTTACGATTTTTTGCACAGGGTGCGCAACGAGCTGCATTTCACGGTTAAACAGCGCAACGATGTGCTCCTGATGGAAGTCCAGCGAGTCATCGCCGCTAACCTTAACTACCAGGGCAACGACCTTTTCCCGGCCGTCGAGCTTTTCATGAGGGACTATTTTCTCCGGGCCAGGGATATGGGGAGGTACTCCAGGCTTGTAATAAAAAGTTGCGGACGCAGGGACGGCTTTTTCCATCGATTGGGCAGGGCCCTGAAGCGGAAAAAGGTCGACCGCGGCCTCTACTCCGTCGGTGGGGAAATTGTGGTGGAAGGGGACCCTTTCGTAGACCATCCTATTCTTAAGTAAAAGCTGTTCAGGCATAGCCAGGCCCTGAAGCTGGCCCCGGGGCAGAGCACCTTGAGGAAGATCGGCCAGAACCTTCACCACCTGGATCGCAGTATAATAGACAGTCCGCAGGCCAGAGACATCTTCTTGGAGATACTGTCTCAGGAGGATGCCGCGGATGCGCTCCGCCAAATGCACGATGCGGGAGGTCTGGGAAAATATATCCCTGAGTTCGAGGGGCTCACCAGTCTGGCCCAACACGACCTCTATCATAGATATACGGTGGACGAGCATGTTCTCAGAGCCCTCAAACATCTGGAGGATT
>JAUXIQ010000189.1 GCA_030620925.1 Nitrospinota bacterium | reverse complement strand
CGACGTAGCCATCGTATCGGTGAACGGCGTCCATCATGAGCTTGAGGGCGGGATCGATTATGGAGCGGGCTTCTTCGGGATCGAGGTCTTCTATAAGCTCCATGGAGCCCTTTATGTCGGCGAATAGGGCGGTGATGGTTTTCCGCTCACCCTCAGGAGAAGCCCGATCCTCAAGAGCTTTCTTCTCGGCCAGTATGCGCTCGGCAAGGTGAGGTGGAGTGTAGCTCAGGGGTGTTTGGGTATCAGGAGTCGGAGCCTGGTCTTTGAGAGGCGTGGCGCATTCCCCGCAAAATTTCCTGCCCAGAGGGATTTTAGCTCCGCATTTGGGACAATTCAGCTCCAGCGCAGCCCCGCATTCTTCACAGAACTTTATCCCCTCGCGGTTATCAAACCGGCATTTCGGGCATTCCATCTGTAATACCTCATCGAAACTAAGGAGAGTTCCGTTCAAGTATAGCGTAATACTCACCCGGGCGTCGGCCGATGCGCGCCCGCTTACCCTATGGTTTGAACCGGTTCCCAGATGGTTCGCAGTGGTTCGATATCGATGTAGTTATAACCGCCTTTTCGGCCCTCACGCTCAAAACGGCCGCTTTGAATACTGGGGAATCCTTCCCCGGCCAGTATTTCGGCGGTCTTATCTACATCATCCACCAGGAAGTTTACGTGATGGAGCCCTTCCCCGTGCTCGTCCAGCCAGTCCTGATAAATAGAATCCCCTTCAACGGGCTGGACAAGCTCGAGCTGCACATCCCCCGCCCTAGCCAGGGCGATCCTCTCCCTGGCCCATGCGGATTTACCATGATACGTGCGATCGTAGACCGTAGGCTCCTCCCAGTCTAAAATAGTCCAGGGGCCGATACCCAGGATGTTCCAAAAGTTCTGCGTTATCGACTCCGCGTCCTTAACCACTATCGCCACTTGATTGATATTGTCGCATTTGATTTTAGCGGGGCTTTCCTGCTTCGTATCCGGAAAGACGACAGGCTCTACGCCCAGCCCCTCACCCCGGTTTACCGGTTCCCAGATAGCGCGGAGGGGCTCGATTTCGATGTAATTGTAGGCGCCCTTACCCCCCTTCGGCCCGAAGCGGCCGCTTTGAATGCTGGGGAATCCTTCCTCAGCCAGCATTGCGGCGGTCTTATCTACGTCTTCCACCAGGAATTTCAGGTGGTGGAGTCCTTCCCCGTGCTCATCCAGCCAGTCCTGATAAATAGAATTTCCATCGATGGGCTGCACCAGCTCGAGCTCGACGTTTCCCACCTCAGCCAAAGCTATCTTCTCCCTGGCCGTCGTTGATTTACCCCGGTATTTGCGATCGTAGACCGTGGGGGCTTCCCATTCATATATGGCCCAGGGACCGATGCCCAGAATGTTCCAGTAGCTCTCCGCCACCGACTCCAGGTCTTTGACAGCGATTGCAATCTGCTTGATGCCTTCACATTTTACCCTGGCAGTACTATCCTGTGACATGAATACCCCCTTCCTCTCCGCGGTTTAAAACGAAATAATATTAATTCCCCTTTAATGGGAAGGAGTATAGGGGAAAGCGGGCCGGTGTGTCAACGGTGGAACATCAATAACTCTTCATGTAAAATAGTTGAGCTTAGCGCATTAAAGTAATATCCTGTTAACGATTTGGCTCTTAATGGGAACTATTTATCCCGAGATGGAAAGAGCAGGGGGAACGACAGTTACCCGTGCTTCCGGGGATGTCTATCAGAGCGAGGCCGATTCAATCCTGAGCTCTGCCGGAGTGACACTCAAGGGAGGTAATCATGACTAAACGAGACGACAAAATCCGTGAAAAGAGACAGGAGTGGGAGGAAGGGACCTTAAGCAAGGCGGTGGGGCGGTTCTCTTTCCTTAAGGAAGCGCCCAGCCGTTTCTACACACCGCTGGATCAGGAGGGCTTCAAATTTTTAGACAAGGTGGGGTTCCCCGGTGAATATCCTTATACAGCCAGCGTCTACCCTTTCGATCCCATGGCCGGGCTGTCGAGACTGGCCGCCAAGGCCCCGACCGAATCCGGCCTCACCCGTGCGGCCACATACTCAGGCTACGGAACCTCGGAAGACACCCGCGACTACTACAAGCAAAACATCGAGCGCGGCATCCGGCAGGGTCCGAACCTGGCCATGGACCTGCCTACGCAGTGCGGGT
This sequence comes from Nitrospinota bacterium, assembly GCA_030620925.1. Taxonomy (GTDB): domain Bacteria; phylum JAUXIQ01; class JAUXIQ01; order JAUXIQ01; family JAUXIQ01; genus JAUXIQ01. The sequence goes on along the minus strand of JAUXIQ010000189.1, from coordinate 2,780 downwards.
ACGACTCCGACAACCCTGTGATGTACGGTGAAATCGGCAAGGTAGGTGCAGCCATAGACACTTTGAAGGATTTTGAAATTATCTACGAGCCTTTCCAGGGGGACCTGAACCTGGACAACATCGCCTCCAACTTCACCATCAACGCCCCGGCAATCTTTATGATCGCCATGTACGCGGCTCTTGCCGAAAAGCGTGGAATACCGTTGAACAAACTTAAGGCGACGCCGCAAAATGACATCCTCAAAGAATATATCGCCCGGGGGACCTACATTTTTCCGCCGAAACCGGCAATGCGGCTATTTCGCGACATACTGGTCTTCGTGCACGAGCATATCCCGCAGATGAACATCACCAGCATGGGCGGGTATCATATTCGTGAGGCCGGCGCCACGCGCGAGCAGGACCTGGCGTTCAGTATGGCCATAGCCCGTGCATACCTGCAGACCGGGCTCGACGCCGGACTGGACATAGATTCCTTCGCCCCCCGATTCACTTTCAACGCCTCCGGTGGCAGTATGGAGTTGTTGAAAGAAATCGCCTTTCAACGCGCATCCCGCCGGATGTACGCCCGCATCGTCAAGGAACAGTTCGGAGCGAAGAACCCCCGGAGCATGATCATTCGCCAGCGGATCACCGCTCACGTGGGGGCTTCGAGCGCCGCCAAACAGCGCCCGCTCAACAACCTGGCCCGGTCGGTTGTGGGCGGTATCGCCGGCGCTCTGTCCGGCGGACCACCGGCCGTTTTCCCGCCCTATGATGAACCGATGGGCCTGGGATGGAGCCGGGAGGCCCAACAACTGACCCAGGACGCCGGCCGGATTCTGGCCTGCGAGGCCAGGCTGCTGGACGTTGTCGACCCTTTTGCCGGCTCCTATTTTATGGAAGCGATGACCGACGAAATAGAGGTAGCGGCCGGGAAGGAAATGAAGAAAATCGACGACATGGGCGGGATAGTCAAGGCTATCGAACAGGGTTACGTGCAAAAAGCCGTGACGGAAAGCGCATACGAGCACCAGAAAAAGATAGCCGATGGCGACGTCCAGATCGTGGGTGTTAACTGTTTCCTGGGCGAAAACGAGCTGGAAGTGGAAACCACCCGCCTGGTCCCCCATCCCTACGACCCGGAAAAGCGTGCTAAGGCCGAGGATCGACAGATCGCCAACCTCAAAGAGGTCAGGCGAACCCGGAACGATACCCAGGTGAAACAACTGCTGGTCGAACTGGAACAAAAGGCGCGCGACAATAATGAAAACCTGATGCCACACATGATCGAGTGCGCCAGTGCTTACGTATCGCTGCAGGAAGTCTGCGACGTGTTGAGGGAGGTCTTCGGTGAGTATGAACCGCCGGCCATATTCTGATGCGGCGCAAAACAGGGAACAGACGACGAAGGCGGAGGAAGAATACGTATTCCGGTTCCCCATCGACCGGAAATCGAGCCCTGACCCCATCAACCTCAGAGAGATGCTCCTCGTTCACCTGCGCGAACTACTCGATATATTAACCCCTACGCATCATGGGCGGGAGGTCAATATCGACGGGTTCAGCCTGCTCAACGATCGATCCGCCGTCCATCGTCTTTATCCGTCCGGGGATTTGGATAGGGCGGGGCCGAGCGACCCGCTGAGCGTCTATGAGCCGCGCATCAAATATATCCAGCGCATCATTGAATCGTTACTGGCCGTTGTGGACCTGGAGCATCAGGGGCAGCCGGTCTCCGTGGACGCCGTTCGATTGAAAAGGTTGGACCAGTGGCTGGGGCCGGGCGGGTGGCCTGCCGACATCCTGGCCCACGCCGCCACCCGTTGCAATCTCGACTGCCGCTTCTGTTATATCTCCGGAAGCCCTCCGGCCTTCAAACCCACGTCTCGCCATCCGGACGAAGAACATCGAGAGATATTAACCCGCATCGACCATTATGTGCCGGGCTCCGGCTTGAGCCTGTTTCCCGACATGGGCAGCCCATGCGAATCGTTGCTCCACCCGCGGATTCTGGATATTCTCACCGCCCTGCGCAATAAAACCCCGGAGCCCATCCGCATTCCCACCAACGGCTCCCTGCTGGAGCCGGATATGATAAAGGCCCTGGCCGGGATGCAGCCGGTCTTTCTGGACGTCTCTCTGAACAGCGCTTCGCCGACCCGCCGACGCTGGTTGATGAACGACCCCAGACCACAGATAGCCATTGGCGCCCTGGCCCAACTCAAGGCGGCGTGGATTCCCTACTCGGTGGTCATCGTGCCCTGGCCGTTTCCCTCGGTGGAGACCATGCTCGCCGATCTGAAAGAGACAGTGCTCTTCGCCGCCCAACGCGATCCGTCCTTCATTCAGATCAGCCTGCCCGGATACTCCAGATTCTTTTCCGAGGAACGGCTGTTCGATCAGGAGCCGGTCTGGAACGAAATCAAAGAGACCGTGCAGGAGCTCCGAGGGGAGACCGATTGCCCGTTGATACTTCGTCCCGGGCTGTTCGAGGAGTATTCGGATCCGGAGGCCGTCAACGTCCCTTACCTGATCGGCACGATCAAAAATTCACCGCTGGCCAGGGCGGGAGTCCGAATGGGTGACCGGATACTCAAGTTGGGCGGGTTACCGGTCAAGAGCCGCCCTCAGGCGCGGTCTTTACTGACCATGCTGAATAACAGCCGCCCGACAGAGTCTTCCGTCACCCTTCTGCGAAATGGGAAGAGACTGGATTTAGAGCTCGACCCGACGGATTTCGACTACCCCTACGACCCCCGTACGACCGGCCAGATGGGTGCGGTTTTCGCCTCCTCTGG
>JAUXIQ010000243.1 GCA_030620925.1 Nitrospinota bacterium | reverse complement strand
TCACCACTCCTATGAAAGGTTTATCCAGGTCTTCCCTGGTCTTGCCCAGTGCGTAGAGCAGGGCGCGTTTATCTCTTACTTTGTCGCTGCGCATAAAACCGATCCTTATGAATTACGGTTATGGGATTGCATCAAGTTTTATGGTTCAGTTACCTTTAGCATAGGGCGGCGCGTGAGTCAAAATTAATATTTCAGCTTTTTTCCGGCTCAAAAAGGCGGGGTAGAAGAGAGTAACCCGGACGGGCAAACACAAAAGTTTGGGGGGGAGCGTGAGGGGGTGTTTTTCAAAAGGCCCCCTCACAGTTTCTTTTAAGATTCCCCCGGCCGAGTCCGGAGGTTCGCACTACGCAGAGCGTGGGTCATGATGCTCCCACCCATAAATGGATGGGTATCCGGCGACCGAATCCGGGGCACGAGGGAGAGGCGCGATTTAACGAATTATCGAATTATCGAACAATCTCGTAATGAACAAAACGTGATTAAGAATTTCCCGGCCAGATTCTTCACTTCGTCCCGCCAAGCGAGACTCCGTTCAGAATGACAATCGAGAGCCCTTCGATATAAACATTCGCCGGCTGGGTAAGCAGCTCCTGACCAGCCTACCAAAACTTTTGAGTATTATGCAGGGCACCCGCGCGGGTTTCTTGCCAGGCGGGGTAGAAGAGAGTAACCCGGACGGGCAAACACAAAAGTTTTGGGGGGAGCGTGAGGGGGTGTTTTTTAAAAGGCCCCCTCACAGGTTTTTTTAAGATTCCCCTATTTCTCTATAGGGGCGCTGATCAGGTTTCCCCATTCGGTCCACGAGCCGTCATAGTTGCGCACTTTGTGATAGCCCATGAGATATTTCAGAACGAACCAGGTGTGGGAGGAGCGCTCCCCGATGCGGCAGTAAGCGATGGCTTCCTTGTTGGCGCTCATCCCGTAGGTGGTTTCGTAGAGCTGAACCAGCTCGTCCCTGGATTTGAAAGTGCCGTCTTCATTGACCGCCATGGACCAGGGGACGTTTATGGCCCCGGGTATATGTCCGCCCCGTTGAGCCGTCTCAGTCATCCCCGGAGGAGCGATGACTTCCCCCGTGTACTCTTCCCTGGAGCGCACGTCCACCAGGAAACGGTTCTTCTTTTTTACGGTCTGGAAGATCATTTCCCGGTCGGCGCGGATGCCGGAGTCCATGTTCCGGGCCTTATAGACGGCGTGAATGATCTTGGGCTTCTCGGTGGTCATTATTCTCCCCTCGTCCTCCCACTTTTTGCGGCCGCCGTTCATCAGATAAAGGTGTTCGTGGCCGTACATCTCCATGAGCCAGAAACAGTAGGCTGCGAACCAGTTGTTGTTGTCCCCGTACAGGACGACCCTGGTGTTATTACTGATACCGTTGTGCGACATCAACTCCGCGAATTGCTCCCTGTCTATTATGTCCCGATATACCTGGTCGCAAAGCTGTGTCTCCCAGTTGAAAGATATGGCCCCGGGTATATGTCTTTTGTCGTACATGGTGGTGTTCACATCCACTTCCACCAATCTTATATCATCATCGTCCAGATGTTCGGCTACCCAGTCGGTGGTAAGCAAAACTTCCGGATGCGCATACTGTGCCATTTTATGATCCTCCCATTTAACAGGAATTTAGCTCCATACGAAACGATAAAGCCATCGGCCTTATTCGTGCCCATTTAGTAATATTTATATCGAAAATCCGACAATTCAATGCCCGCGCAGTCCATCCTGGAGGCTGAAGGTTTTCAGGCAGAGGCGAGCCGTATGGACTCGTCTATTCAAAGCCGCCGACGGTTATAGACCTTGTTCACGCCTATTCTTTATTGCGTTCGAATCCCGCTCCGGTGGTAGGACTAAATGGTTGACGCAATTGCGGATTTACTCTACAATTGCCAGACTTGGTTTGATTTCTCTATCTGCGTAGATCGGAGAAGCGGCTTACTGGAGAGCGCCGCTGTTGTGGAGAGGCGATATTGGAAAGCATCGGAAATTTTCATTACCGGGGAGGGGAGCTCTATTGTGAGAAGGTTCCCGTGGAACGCATGGCCGAAGACGCGGGTACACCCCTTTTTGTTTACAGCCATGCGTTCATTAAGGACGCGGTTAAAGAATATAAGATCGCTTTCAGGGGCACTCCGCTCCTGCTATGCTACGCGGTCAAGGCCAACGCCAATATTGCGATATTGAAGCTGTTGGAGAGCCTGGGGTGCGGGGCGGAGGTAATCTCCGGCGGCGAGCTTTACAGGGCCCGCCAGGCAGGCGTCAAACCCGGGAAGATCGTCTTCGACGGGCCGGGCAAATCCCCCGAAGAGATACGCTACGCCCTCCGCGAGGGCGTGCTCATGTTCAACGTGGAGTCAGAGCAGGAGCTGGAATGTATAGACGCCCTGGCCGGTGAAATGAAGGTCAAGGCCCGCATAGCTTTGAGGGTTAACCCGGACGTAAACCCCAACACGCACCCTTACATCGCCACCGGCTTGAAGAAGGACAAGTTCGGCATACCCATCGAACGTGCCCTGGATTACTATAAAAGAGCCGCCGCCATGAGCAACCTGGAGGTTGTGGGGCTCCACCAGCATATCGGCTCTCAGATAACCAGGGTGGGCCCTTACCGGGATTCGGTGCGAAAGCTGGTGGACCTTCTGGAGAGGCTGCGGGCGGAGGGCCTGCGCCTTCAATACCTGGATATAGGGGGCGGCCCGGGCATAAGATACGATAAAGAGCGGGCATTAACGCCGGAGCGGCTGGCCGGTGCGCTTCGGGAGGTGCTGGAAAGCAGCGGCTGCCGGTTGATCGTGGAGCCGGGGCGAAGCATCGTGGGCAACAGCGGGGCTCTTATCACCCGGCTGCTTTACATAAAGAGCAACGCGGTGAAAAATTTTTATATCGTGGACGCGGCCATGAACGATCTGATACGCCCTTCGCTCTATCAGGCGCATCACCATATAGCGCCCGTGCAGCTCGTGCCCGAGCGTGACGGTACGATAACCGTGGACGTGGTGGGACCAATCTGCGAGAGCGGAGACTATTTTGCGCAGGACAGGGAGATGCCCGTGATGGAGCCCCGATCGCTGATTGCGGTCATGAGCGCGGGAGCCTACGGGTTCACCATGGCTTCCAATTACAACGCCCGGCCCCGCGCCGCCGAGGTGCTGGTCAAGGGAGATGAGTATCATATCATCCGGAGGCGGGAGACTTTCCGGGACCTCATAAAGGGGGAGAAGATACCGGAGTTTCTCGAATAGAGCGGGATACAGAATAGACAGGCGCAGCCGGATCATAACATTTATCCTGTATCCTGCATCATCATGAATCATGGGGGTGAGGGACAATGTATCAGGGATCAATCGTAGCCTTAGTGACGCCGTTAAGGAACGGTCTCATAGACGAGGTGGCGTTGCGCGAGCTTGTGGAGTTCCAGATCGAGAACGGCACTCACGGCATCGTGCCCTGCGGCTGTACAGGAGAATCGGCTACTCTGACCTACGAAGAGCATGAGCGGGTGACGGAGATCGTGTTGGAAACGGTGAACAAGCGGGTGCCGGTAATCGCGGGCACCGGCTCAAACTCCACGGAAGAGGCGCTGCGTCTCACGCGCCACGCCAAGAAAGCCGGTGCTGACGGGGTGTTGATGATCACGCCCTACTACAACAAACCCACCCAGGAAGGGCTCTATCGCCATTACACGGAAGTAGCCTCGAAGGTGGATGTACCCATCGTCCTCTACAACGTTCCCAGCCGCACGGGGATTAACATGCTGCCCGCCACGGTAGCCCGACTGGCGGAGATGGACAACGTCGTGGCTATCAAAGAGGCCTCCGGCTCGCTGGAACAGATGAGCCACATAGTAGCCCGCTGCCACGGGGATTTCACCCTGCTTTCGGGTGATGACTCCATCACCCTGCCCCTGTTGTCCATCGGCGGGAAGGGGGTTATCTCTGTTGCGGCCAACGTAGCGCCCAGGGACACGGCGACGCTGGTGGACGAGTTCCTGGCGGGGAACCATGATAGGGCCATAGAGATGCACTATAAACTGCTGCCCCTGGTCGAGGCCATGTTTTACGAGACCAACCCCATCCCGGTCAAGACCGCTCTGGCCCTGATGGGAAAAATCAGCGGTGAGCTGCGCCTGCCCCTTTGCGAGATGTCCGAGGCCAATAAGGAACGCCTCACGGGCGTGATGGAGGAATACGGTCTGGTTTGAGTGCG
>JAUXIQ010000067.1 GCA_030620925.1 Nitrospinota bacterium | reverse complement strand
CTTTCCATTTCCGCGGCCAGTTGTCTGAGGATATTCCACTTTCTGTCCACATAGCCCGGCTCCATATATCGGGAGGATTTCCCTTCTTTATGGATCTGGTACCCCCGCCATTCGACGGTTAAATCGTATTCCTCTCCCAACTGTTTGATCATTTCGTCCCCGACATAACAGAAGGGGCAGACGTAATCTCCGTATATAGTAATGTGTACATTCATTGGTCCGTCTTCCTATAGCTCTCTGCCTACTGCCGAGGCTATCTCTTTTAGTTCTTCCATCATCCGGGCGAATACTTTGGGTTTGAGAGACTGAGGGCCGTCGGAGAAGGCCTCCTGAGGCCTGGGGTGAACTTCTATCATCAGGCCGTCAGCGCCGGCGGCCAGGGCGGCTTTGGCCATGGGCATGACCAGGCTCCACTTGCCCACCCCGTGGCTGGGGTCCACTACGACGGGAAGGTGGCTCAGCTCCTTCGCTGCGGGTACGGCGCTGAGGTCCAGGGTGTTGCGGGTATAGTTCTCGAAGGTTCTTATGCCGCGTTCGCAGAGGATTATGTTTTCGTTCCCGTTGGAGGCGATATATTCGGCGGACATGAGGAGGTCGTTTATGGTGGAGCTCATGCCCCTCTTGAGCAGCACGGGCTTTTCCTGGTTTCCCACTTCCTTGAGGAGCCTGAAGTTCTGCATATTGCGGGCGCCTATCTGAATGATATCCGTGTAGCGGTGGACCAGCTCCAAATCCCTGGGGTCCATCAGCTCGGTTATGACGTTGAGACCGGTGCGCTCCTTGGCCTCTGCAAGGTATTTGAGCCCTTCTTCTTCCAGGCCCTGAAAGCTGTAGGGGGATGTCCTCGGCTTGAAAGCGCCGCCGCGCAGGAAGGTGGCCCCCGCTTCCTTCACCGTGTCGGCGATCTCCAGCAGTATGTCCAAATTCTCGATGGCGCAGGGCCCGGCCATGACGTTGATCTTCTTTCCCCCTATTTCCGTGTCGCCGACTTTGACCACGGTGTCGAAGGGTTTGATCTCGCGGCCCACCAGCTTGAAGGGCTGCATGATGGGCATTATCTTTTCCACCCCGGGGAAGCCTATCAAAGCGTCCTGGTACATGACGGCGTCGCCGCCTATGACGCCCAGGATAGTCCTGTCGGTGCCTTTGGAGACGTGGAGCTTGAGCCCCCACTCATTGACCTTCTTCTCGATCTCTTTTAATTCCTCGTCAGTGGTACTTGGTTTGAGAACTATTATCATCTGCTCTTCCTCGGATTCTGATCAGGTGATTGTTATCCGGCGCCGGGGTTTCCCGGTAGCCGGGAGGGTTAAAAAAAGCCGCCGTGGGCATACTACTTTATCTCGACCTTCTTGATCGTCTTTCTCTTCTGTTTTTTGGCAACGTCTTCGGCTCGCTCTATGGCTTTATCCAATACGGATCGTACCGCCAGTAAAAACTCCTTCTGCGCTTTCAGTAGATGGCTCTTGGCTTCTGAAAACTCGGGGAGAAGATCGCTCTCCACACTCTTTTTACTTTTTCTTTCCGCCATCTTTTTCTCCCTCAAAGGTTATATGCAGCGTGTTTCCCAGAAACTCGGCGTTCTTTATCTTTTTGTCCACCAGAGTCCTGGGGAGGAAAATGTTCCGCTTGAAGTTATCCACCTGAAGGATCAACTCGTCTCCCCGCACCCACATATCAAGGTTTTCTTTGTCCATGAAGGGGAGTTTCAGCGAGAGGTTGTAATCCTTGCCTTTCTGCTTTATTTGCATGGGTTTACCGCGGTAGAGTATTTTGGCGGGATCGCTTTCCCCGTAAGTATCATCAGCGACCAGGGAAAGGTCCCCAGCGCCCGATATCTCCCTCTCGAAGAACTTTACGTGGAATATGGGCAGTGGGCCGAACGCCTCCTCCACCTCCTTCAGGTATTTTTCCTGTATGGATTTCCAATGCTGCAGGTAGGATTTACGCGCCTCGGAAGGGAGTAGACGGTTCACCACCACCGAGTCCACCGGATATCCGAACAGGTTGAGATAGGTATAAGCGCGCTGCGACTCTTTGATGACCATCTTCTCGGCGTTGCAAACTAACCTTATGCTGGCTTCCTTGGGGTTCATCAGGATGTCCTTGATGTTGCCCACTTTTTTGTAAAGTTCTTCGAAGGATATGTATACATCATCCGAGGGGAGCGGTATCTTGGTTATCTTCTGGGCTATGGGACGAAGGGTCCTCACCAGCTTGCGTTCCAGGTTGAACAGCTTCTCCATGTACCATTTGAGGATATCGGGAAAACTGAGCATCCTGATAGTGGCCCCCGTGGGTGCACAGTCTACGATCGCCACGTCGTATTTCCCGCTCTCGTAATGACTATTGAGCTTCATGAGGGAAAACATCTCCTCTGTCCCCGGAAAAACAGAGAACTCCTCGGCGATGATCGCGTCAAACCCCTGCTTGGTGAGGAAGCTGGTGACGAAATCCTGGATGGTGCCCCAGTGGGCTTTGATTTCTTCGTTGACGTCTATTTCCTGCGCGCAGAGGTTGTCCATGAGAGAAACGGGCTCGTTGCCTATCTCTTCTCCAAAAGCGTCGGCCAGGCTGTGGGCAATGTCGGTGCTGATGACTATGGTCCTGTAACCCAGTTGAGCGCACCTGACGGCGGTAGCGGCTGAGATGGTGGTTTTCCCCACGCCTCCTTTGCCCGTAAATAGAATTATTCTCATCTTCATCTCTCCTTTCGATGATAGCCAGTAATAATATAATATCAGGTGTTAAATTTCAAAACCATACTGCTGAAAACTATCGACCCGTCTGACATTTTTACTTAACTCTTGATGGGAATAGATTTATAATAGAGCGCTGGTTGTGGCGGCTTACTTTATGGTAACCACGGAGGAAGTAATCTATTATTGATCAGACCTGGTGAGGCTCGCCAGCCTTTCCACGGAAGATATAACACGCTTAGGAGGAACTACCGTGAGATCCATTTCCAAACTTTTCACTAAATCACCTTTTCTCCCCCTTCAGGAGCACATGACCAAGGTGAAGGAGTGTCTGGACCTGGTTACTCCCCTGTTCGAAGCCCTCTATCAGAAGGATCACGACGAGCAGAAAGCTTTATCCAAACAGATAATGCGGCTGGAGCACGATGCCGACGAGTTAAAAAACGACATCCGCGACAACCTGCCGAAAAGCCTGTTCCTTCCCGTGGACCGCACCGACCTCCTCAAGCTCCTCTCGGCTCAGGACGACATTAGCGATTCGGTGGAGGACCTGGCGGCACTGGTCAACATGCGTAAGATGGAATGCCCCTCCTGGATGGAGGCCAGCCTGCGCGAGGTGGTGGACCATGTACTGCGGGTATGCTACAGGTCCCGGGAAATAGTGAATGAGCTGGATGAGCTTGTGGAGGCTTCCTTCGGGGGGCCCGAGTCGGGGAAAGTGCTGAAGATGATCGAAGAGCACGGGACCATGGAATGGGAGGCCGACAAGCGGCAGTACAAGCTGGCTCAGCTTCTGTTCTCCATGGAAAAGGAGCTGGAGCCTGTGGCGGTGTTCATGTGGGTGGAGATTTTCAAGAAGCTGGGGCAGCTCAGCAACGACGCTGAGAAGGTGGGAAAACAAATTCGCATGTTCCTTCAGAAGTAGAGCCTGCGCCTCTAAATTGAACTCTTCTGTTACTCCAATTAAAGTTGAGGTTCGTCCAGATGGGATTTGAGTACGGCTTCCTCCTCGCCGCTATGGCTGCCGGCATGTACATGGCCTGGAATATAGGCGCCAACGATGTGGCCAACTCCATGGCCACCTCCGTGGCTTCAAAAGCCATAACGTTGCGGCAGGCGATTTTCGTGGCCGGCATTCTTACTACCATAGGCGCTGTATTCGTCGGGGCGCAAGTTACGGATACGGTGCGCAAAGGGATAGTGGACCCCGTGATTTTCGAAGGAAACCCCGACGCCTTCGTGATAGGAATGTTTGCTGCTCTCCTCTCCGCCGGTATCTGGCTCCAGATAGCCACCTATTTCGGGATGCCGGTCTCCACCACGCATTCCATCATCGGGGCCATCATGGGTTTCGGAATAATAGGAGGAGGTTTCTTTTCCGTTGATTGGAGCAAGATGGGAATGGTGGTCTTAAGCTGGCTTATATCGCCGGTTGCAGGCGGAGTAATCGCTTTTGCCGTGTTTACCTTCATACAGAAAAAGATTATAAATACAGAGAGCCCATCGAGCGCCGTCAAGCAATACGCTCCTTACCTGGTATTTTGCGTTTTCGCACTCATAAGTATGGCCTTGATTTACAAGGGGCTTAAAAACCTGCATCTGAATCTGCCTTTATGGGAAGCCCTGGTCATCTCCATCGGAGCGGGGTTGGCGGCCATGGTAGTAGTTAAGGTATTGATAAAGGCCTTGCCCGAATCACATGAGAACCTGCACGAGGAGTTTGCCACCATGGAGGGCGTTTTCCGCCACCTGCAGATAATTACTGCAGCCTATGTGGCTTTTGCACACGGGTCCAACGATGTGGCTAACTCTGTCGGACCGCTGGTGGCCATATACTCAGTGGTAAAAAGCGGTGTAGTGACGCTTAAAGTGGAAGTGCCGTCCTGGATTCTCCTGATGGGTGGCGTAGGCATTGCCGTGGGGATAGCGACCTGGGGCTACAGGGTGATGGAGACACTGGGTAAAAAAATCACTGAGATGACGCCTTCACGGGGGTTTTCGGCCGAGTTTGCGGGAGCCACCACCGTTCTCGTTGCTTCCAAAATGGGTATGCCCATCTCAACCACGCACACCCTTGTGGGCTGCGTGGTGGGGGTCGGCCTGGCCAGGGGAATGGGAGCGCTCAACCTCAAGATAATAGGCAACATCGTAAAGTCCTGGCTGTTGACCGTACCTTTCACCGCGGGTTTGACCATAGTTATCTACCTTATCCTTAGTCGTTTTTACGGATGATTTTTTAGTTAACCGACATTGCATAAGCAGAGGAGGGAGAAATGAAAAAGGAGATTATACACGTAGAAAATGGACCCGGGTTCGAGAAGCTCAACCTGCCTTTTTCCCAGGCAACCGCTTACGGGGACCTGATATTCGTATCGGGGCAGGTCTCATTCGATCCTCAGTCGGACCAACTGGTCAAGGGCAGTTTCGAGGAGCAGGTGAGGAGGACGCTGGACAACGTTAAAATTATTCTCGAGGGAACGGATTCATCCCTGGATGACGTATTGAAAGTCACCGTTTTCCTGACCGATATGAAGAATTTCGGCAAGCTCAACGAAATCTACAGGGGATATTTCCCCGACAATCAGCCCGCCCGGAGCTGCTTCCAGGTTGCCGCCCTGGCGGAGGGGCTTCTGGTGGAGATCGAATGCATAGCCTGCCGCAGCAAGTGATACGGACCGGAGCGCAGGCCTGAAAAAGGGAGGCCTTGATCCGATGGATTACGCCATCAAGACTTTCGATTCGGATATAGAGCAACTATATTCCATGATGGACGTCGCATGGGATAAGGATTATCACAGGGAGCCGCGCCTGGACTATACACCGGAGTTCCTCAAGTGGCACTTTCAGGCCCCCGGCGCGGATGAGGAGCTTCTGGTGGGCGCATATCTCGGGGAGGAGATAGTCGGCTTCGGCTCCTCATTCCACCGCAGTATGTACCTGGGCGAGCGGCCCCTCAAGACCACCATGTCCACCTTTTTCACCGCCCACGCCGACCACCGCCGGAAGAAGATAGGCTGGAGGCTGGTGGAAGAACGACTGCGGAGAAACAGAGAGAAGGGTTATCAGTGCACCTTCGTCTACCTGCAGGAAGGACACGCCTCCGAACCCCTGTATAAGCGCTACGGGGATGAGCGGGACGTCAAGGTGCAACTGGTTTACAAATGTCCGCTCAGGGTGCGCATACTGGATACCTCCAAGCTCTCGGCTAAGAGCAGGGTGGACTGGAGCAAGGTGCAGGTGGATATTCCTGCCGTTACCGGCTACCAGGGCGACATCCGCCCTTACCAGGATTCCGATCTCCCCCGCTGCCTGGAGCTGCTTAACGGCATCCGGCACAGCGTGCCTTTCGCCAGGGTCTGGGACAGCGAGGAGGAGCTGGCCTGGCAGCTCCGCCATCCTCCATTTTCCGACACGCTGGTCATGGAAGTGGAGGGAAAAGTGGAGGGGCTCCTAAACTACTTCACCATGCCCCGTATCGCCAAGACGGTGGAGCAGGTGGCCACTTTTGACAACGTCTGGTTCGGGAGCCTGGACGGCATACAGACCTCGGCCCTCATCGCCGCCGCCCTGTCCAGAATAAAAGAGCAGGGAAATATAGTAGCGAACATCATGGGCCCGCCCTGCATGGACGAGACGGTGTTCAGGCTCATGGGGTTCGTAGAGTATCCCACTTACCTCAACCTCTACGCGGTGATACTTGATGAGTCCGTAGACCTGCTGGGGCTGGATAGAATTTATCTCGACCAGCGATGATCCCCGGACGCGACCGCATTTCATGGTTGAGCCGCAGTGGAAACGCAGATGCCCGATAAATCAGTGCTACTGATTAATCCGAACCGGATCAAGCCCCCCGTTGCGCCGGTGGCCCTGGACTACCTCGCCTCCGCACTCCATTCGGGCGGCTTCAGGGCGGAGCTTCTCGACCTCTGTTTCTCAAGGGACGTGGAGGAAGACATAGCACACGCCCTCGGCGGAAATGAATATCTCCTCATAGGCATCACCTTCAGAAACACCGATGACGTCTACTACGTGAGCAGAGATTTCATGGTGCCCCGCCTGAAAGAGGTGGTGGATGCCGTGAGACGCCATTCAGATGCACCCATAGTGCTGGGCGGGACGGGCTACTCCATTTTTCCGGAGCGCATAGCCGGGTATTGCGGCGTCCCTTTCGGGATATGGGGGGACGGGGAGGTCCCCATCCTCGAGCTGGCCGAGCGTCTCGCCCGCGGCGAGGATGTTCGCGGCGTGCCGGGCCTGATATATAGAGAGGGCGATGGTTACCGAAAAAACCCGGCCTGTTTTCCCGATTTCTCCTCCATGCCCCCCCTGGGGCGGGATTGGGTGGACAACCGGCGCTACCACGATGAAGGGGGCATGGGAAGTTTCGAGGCGGGGCGCGGCTGCGACAGCGGGTGCGTCTTCTGCCCGGAGCCGGTCATCAAAGGGAGGCGCTACCGGTTGAAGCCCCCCTCTGATGTAGCAGGCGAAATAGAGTCTCTACTATCCCGGGGGGTGAACCATTTCCACACCTGCGACAGCGAGTTCAACCTGCCCTACGACCATGCCCGTGAAGTATGCCGCGAGCTTGCGAGACGAAAACTGGGCGACCGCATCCGATGGTATACCTACCTGTCGCCACTGCCGTTCGACGCAGAGCTTGCCCGGCTCATGGTCGAGGCGGGATGCGCGGGAATAAATTTCGGTGTGGACAGCGGCTGCGACGAAATCCTGGAGGGTCTGGGGCGCGATTTCAAGAGGGAAGACCTGATACGCACCGCATCCATCTGCAGGGAGACGGGCATCCCCTTCATGTTCGACCTCCTCATCGGCGGCCCGGGGGAGACCGAGGATACCCTGGCCCGGACCATCGGCCTGATGAAAGAGCTCTCGCCCGTCAGGGTAGGTATAAACGCCGGTGTTCGGCTCTATCCAGGGCTGGAGATGGCGGATATTGTTATAAATGAGGAAAGTGTTGAGGGCCGACCGGATATCTACGGCGCACACCCCGGCGAGGAAGATTTCTTCCACCCCACCTTCTACGTCTCGCCGACACTGGGTGAGGGGATGATGGACGTAGTGGAAAGGCTGGTGGGCGGCGACCGGAGGTTCTTTTTCGCCCGCCAGGAAGAAGTGGACGACAACTTTAACTATAACGACAACAGCCTCCTCCTCAAAGCCATAAAGGAAGAGGGCTATCGGGGGGCCTTCTGGGACATACTGAGGAAGCTGGCAGGAGATTAGCCGAAAAAAAACATGGAGAAAGATGACGAAGCGCTCTGGGAAGACGTCAAGATAGCCATGCTGCGCGATATCGTCGACGGCGCGGCCGGGAAGCTGAGCCGGGGCGACCTTTCCGGAAACGAGATAAAGTCGTTATTAAAGAACACCCGCCTGAAAGTGCTGGCCCTGTTCCCCGACAAGGGCAACGTCTACGACCTCATCTACGTCCCCCGTTTTAACCGCATCATCGAAGAAACCTACGGCTGACTGGTAACATATATGTAGTGTTACATCAAATATTCACTACACACTATCTTAGGAATCAGATGATCCTCTAATATCAGCCTACGGTTATCCAACCGCTCCTTCATATTGTGCTGATGGTAGATATTAATGAGAGTACTCAATAGGTTTTGACCCGTCATTCCGTTCCTTCGCAATATATTCAATTCGCGATTAATAGCTGTCGTAACTGTGGCACGAAAAGCCTTTTCCAAAATGTTTATCTGT
>JAUXIQ010000118.1 GCA_030620925.1 Nitrospinota bacterium | reverse complement strand
GATATCGAAGTTGGATTTCAGGAGGTCTATAATCGGATGGTAGGCCGTGCCGCCGCTGTAGGAGAGGCATCTGCCTTCTAAAAAGGTGGCGTCCTCGTTGGTCACTGCTTTCCTGAACTCGTACAGGAGCCTGGACTTACCCACGCCCGCCTCGGCCACTATCGAGAACGCCTGGCCCCTCCCTTCCCTGGCCCGCTGGTAGCCGTCCAGCAGAAGCTCCAGCTCTTTTTCTCGCCCTATGAAGGGGGTCAAGCCGCGTTCGGCGTTTACGTCGAAGCGCGTCCGCCTGGCGCTGGGTGCGATGACCCGGTAGGTGCTGACAGGCTCTTCCTTGCCCTTTATTTCACGCTCACCCATGGCCTCGAAACGGAACAGGCCCTCGGTGAGCTTAAATGTATCATCGGTTACGTAGGTGGTGCCCGGCTCGGCTATCTCCTGCATACGTGAGGACAGGTTCACCGTGTCCCCCACCGCCTTGAACTCCACTCTTAAATCATTCCCTACGGTTCCCACCACCACGGGGCCGGTATGGATGCCCACGCGCATTTTAAGGGCGGGGACATTTTGGGCGGAGCGAGCGCCGCCCCTACGACTATCGCTGAATCTGACCATCTCCCGGTGGACGGCCAGTGCTGAGCGAATGGCGCGCTGTGGGGCGTCCTCCTGTGCTATCGGCGCGCCGAACAGGGCCATTACGCCATCGCCGGTCAGCTCGTTGACTGTACCGCCGTAGTCGTGGACGTTATGGATGAGCAGCTCGTAGACTTCGTCCATTATGGAGTAGATTTCTTCCGGCCCAACCCTCTCGGCAAGTGAGGTATATCCCTCCATGTCGCAGAACATGACGGTTACCTGTTTCCGCTCCCCCTCGATCTTGCCCCGCTGGGCCAGTATCTTTTCGGTGACTCCGCCGGGGAGGTAGCGCTGGATTTTGTCCAGCTTCTCTTCGAAGGATAGCTCTTTGGGGGGCTGCTGTTCGGCAGGAGCCGCCAGCTCATGCCCGCATTCGCCGCAGAACTTGTCTCCGGGCAGGTTCTCATAGCCGCATTGAGCACAGGCCAGCGAAAGTTTCGACCCGCACTCCCGGCAAAACTTTCTCGTTTCCGGGTTTTCGGTTTGGCATTGGGGGCAATTCATTTGCGTCGGCTCTCTTCGGAAATTGTTGAAATGCTCTCTCGTGGAGATACTTGGTCGTTATTTTATATAACTTTAGCGGAACGATATTTTAATATCAATCAATAAATCGGGTTGATACATGGACCTTTTTAATTGCAAAATAGTGGAGTTCGATTAAACTTGTATCGTTGTCATTGTCGATCGATCTGAAAACACCTGAAATGAAGAATGGGGGATGGACTCATGGCCGATAAAGAACTCTGTCTTATGCCCGCCACGGAAATGGCTGCCGCCATAAGAGACAAGAAGCTCTCGCCGGTGGAGGCGGTGGACGCCGCCCTGGAAAGGATAGAAGAGCTGAACCCGAAGTTGAACGCTTTTTGCACGCTAACCGACGGCGCGGCGCGGGATGCCGCTAAATCGGCGGAAGAGGCCGTGGGGCGCGGCGAAGAGCTGGGCCCGCTGCATGGAGTTCCGGTCTCCATCAAGGACCTGGTTTTCACCAAAGGAGTGAGGACCACCTTGGGCTCCAAAATTTTCGAGGACTTCGTTCCCGATGAGGACGCCGTGGTGGTGGATAAACTGAAAGGGGCGGGCGCCATCATCCTGGGCAAGACCAACACCCCCGAATTCGGACACAAAGGCGTGACCAACAGCCCCCTCTTAGGCACCACCTATAACCCCTGGGTGACGGACCGCACATCAGGCGGCTCCAGCGGCGGGGCGGGGGTGGCGGTGGCCACCGGTATGGGGCCCCTGGCCGTGGGCACGGACGGCGGCGGTTCCATCCGCATACCCGCCAGTTTCTGCGGTGTCTACGGATTGAAGCCCCAGTACGGAAGGGTGGCCAAAGGAGCAGGCTTCCCGGGGATGGGTTCTTTTTCGCACACCGGCCCCATGACCCGCACCGTGCGCGACGCGGCCCTCATGATGGACTCAATCGCCGGACCTGATGACCGGGACCGCGCCTCACTACCCGACCAGGGAATATCATACCTGGACTCGTGCGAGGGCGGCGTGAGGGGCCTGCGCGTGGCCTGGACGCCCGACTTCGGCTACGCTGCTGTGGACCCCCAGGTGCGCGCCATCGCCGGGGAAGCGGCGCGGGTTTTTGCGGGGCTGGGCTGCGAGTTTGTGGAAGAAGACCCAGGCTTCGATGATCCGGAAGCTGTTTTTATGACCATAGCCCAGGCAGATGTTTACGGCGCCTGGGGCGGTAAGCTGGAGGAGTGGGGCGGGAAGATGGACCCCACCCTGGTGGAGATGCTCCAGGCATCGGACAACGTTACCGCCAACGACTACGTCAAAGCAGGCCACCAGCGGGAGGCTTTCTGGGGACAGGTGAACTCCTTCTTCGAACGCTACGATCTGCTGTTGTGTCCGTCAACCGCCGTTCCTCCGTTTTCCGCAGAGCTATCCAGGGTTGATGAAATCGAAGGCAGGAAATTGGGCCCACTGAGCTGGGTTGCCCTGACCTTTCCTTTTAACCTCACCGGTCAGCCAGCAGCCAGCCTACCCTGCGGGTGGACGGAAGACGGCCTCCCCGTGGGACTACAGATAGTGGGGCGGCGCTACGATGAGGCGACCGTGCTCAAGGCTTCGGCCGCCTTCGAAGAGGCGCTGCCCTGGGCGCACAAATACAAAGAGATATGGTAGATAAAGATATTTTACCTTTCAAGAGGGGGGAGGAAATGAAACTGCCGCTTGAGGGAATCAGGGTGTTGGACCTCTCCAGATTCCAGGTGGGACCCGTATGCTCCATGTTGCTTGCCGACATGGGTGCCGAGGTGATAAAGGTTGAGCCGCCGGACAGAGGCGAGTTGACGCGCCGCCCGGAGCGGTTCGAGAAGGATTACCTGGTTAATGGAGAGAACCTCTGCTTCCTGACCCTGAACCGCAACAAGGGGAGCATCACGGTCGATATAAAGCAGGATAAGGGAAAAGAAATTATTTACCGGCTGGCAAAGGTCTGCGACGTCTTCCTGGAAAATTACCGGCCGGGCGTGGCCGGGGCGCTGGGATTCAGCTATGAAAAGCTTTCAGGGATTAACCCCCGCATCATCTACTGCTCGGCTTCCTGTTACGGGCAGGAAGGCCCCTACGCTCACAAGCCGGGAATGGATACCATGGCCCAGGCCATGGGCGGGATAATGAGCGTTACCGGCGGGCCCGATTCGCCGCCCACGCCAGTGGGTGCTGCCATCGCCGATCAGGTGGGGGGCATGAACAGCGCTTACGGCATAGTCGTTGCCCTTTTTCACAGGGAGCGCACCGGCGAGGGTCAGAGGGTCGCGGTCTCTCTGCTGGACAGCCAGATGGCCCTCCAATCCTGGGAGATGCTGCCGACCGCTAACCTGGATATGGACAAGATCAAGCGCCGCAAGGGACACTACCTTTCCCATACCGGTGTATACCGGCGCGAGATATGCGGAGTCTATAAGACCAGGGATTCTTACCTGGTCGCCGATTCCTTCACCGATAGTCGCTGGCCGGCCGTCTGCCGGGTAATGGACCTGGAACACCTGGAGAACGACCCCCTATACGAAACAGTGGCAAAGAGGCAGGAGAACCAGGAACAGCTTCATGAATATGTAGAGAAGATGTTCCTTACCAAAACCACCGACGAATGGATAGAGATACTGGAGAAGGAAGACATCCTGGTCTGCCCGGTCTACACCTACAAGGACCTGGTGAACGACCCGCACGTGCTGGCGGGCGACATGTTAGTGGAGCAGGATCACCCGGTGGCGGGAAAGATCAAGATCATGGGTTGTCCGGTGAAGCTTTCAAAGACCCCTTGCGGCCCCAGGAACCCCGCCCCTCAGCTCGGCCAGAATAACGAAGAGGTATTCGGAGAGTTGGGCTACAGTCCTGAGGAGGTGGAAAAGCTGCGGGAAGAAGGAGTAGTGTAGCGACGAGGAAGGCAGCCTTATACTTTTTCACACTTATTATGGAGGTGCGGGATGAATGACAAATTACCGCGGGAGCTGAAACTGCTGGATCCCACCGCCCCCTCCAGCATGCCCGGCACTGATATTTCGGCCAGGCTGAGCGGCGTGGAGGGTAAAAACATAGGCATGTTGGATAACGGTAAACCGAACTTCGATATACTGCTGTCCACCCTGGAGGAGTTGTTGCTGGACCGATACCCCTCTACTTCCGTGACCAGGCGAAGGAAACCCACCGTTGCGGCACCCGCCCCTGAAGAAATTAGGGCCGAGTTGCTTGGGTGCGATTCGGTCATCACCGGCCTGGGGGATTGAGGTTCCTGCACGTCATGGAGTGTCCATGACGCGGTCGAGTTCGAGAAAGCCGGTATACCCACGGTAACCGTTTGTTCACAGGAGTTTTATCATCTGGGCAGGGCGGAATCCGAGTCGCTGGGCACACCTTCCCTTCCCATAGTAATGGTGCCGCACCCCTTCGGGAGCCTCGATGAGGGGTCGGTGAGGGATGAGGCGGGGAAGGTGGTGGAGGAGATAATAGAGGCCCTCACGTCTCACCCGAAAGGGTGATTTTTTCGCCCACTAAACGCAAGAGGTAATTAAATCATGGGCGGTGATACTTCCGAGGAACTCGATTTTCTGGAGGTGGTGAACGACCACTACTATTCCCTGGGGCAGACGGACGGGCTACCAATAGTTCCACCCACCGAGGAGAGGGTGGGGCGGATGCTCGAATCGGTGAGCCTGCCCGCCCAAGACGTTATCGGTGTGATACCCCCCAGATGGGCCGAAGCCACGGTGGAAAAGGTAGCCGTAAACGCGGTGATGGCCGGCTGCCTGCCCGATTATTTCCCGGTGGTAGTTGCGGCGGTGAGAGCCATAGCGGAAAGACCTTTCAATCTATACGGTCTCCAGGCTACCACCAATCCCGTATCCCCGCTCATCATAGTGAACGGGCCTGTAACCCGGAAACTGGAAATGAACTGGGGATACAACTGTCTGGGTCAGGGGAACCGGGCCAACGCCACCATCGGCCGGGCGGTGAGGCTGGTCATGATGAACCTGGGTGGCGGGATTCCGGGTAAGCTGGACAGGGCCACCGCCGGTCAGCCGGGGAAATACAGCTTTTGCCTGGCTGAGAACGAAGAGAGGAATCCCTGGCAGCCGCTCCACGTGGAGCGGGGGTTCGCTCCGGAGCAGAGCACGGTTACTTCGGTGGGAGCGGCGGGGACCACCAACGCCATAGATATGTACAGCAAGACCGCCGAAGGAGTGCTCACCACCATCGCCGGTTCCATGAACGCAGTGGGCACCAACAACATCCTCATGGGCGGCGAGCCCCTGGTGCTGCTCTGCCCCGAGCACGCGGCAATCGTTCATAAGGGAGGGTTCGATAAAGAAGAGGTTAAACGTTTCCTCTTCGAAAAATCGAAAGCCCACGTTTCCTATTTTTCACCAGAAGCGCTGGAGGGAGTGGTAAGCAGGCGGGAGGCCCAGGGGTTACCCCTTAAGGGAGAGGATTTGATTCCTATTGCGGACAGGCCGGAGGATATCATGATCGTCGTCGCCGGCGGGGCCGGACCCCACTCTGTATTTATCCCTACATTCGGGGCCGATACCCGCGCCGTCACTGTTCCCCTAATAGATGCCTGAGGCAGAAGATGCGGGACCGGGTTTTGAAATTAAGAACGCCGGGTGGAGGATATGAAAACCTACAGGAAGGAACTCTGGTTTGATACGTCACAACGCAGGGAATTCATCAACATCACCCCCGAAGTCGACCGGGCGGTCAGAGAGAGCGGCGTCAATGAAGGGTTGTGCCTGGTAAACGCTGAGCAAAACTTCCTACTTTATCCCGTATCTCCTTCAGCTCCGCCTGGATGTCCTGAAATTCTGGGTCGAGCTTGAATGCCTCCTCCAGATAAATATCATCCAAAGGCAAACCCAAGATAGTGCTTTCCAAAAGACCCTGGATTTCAAAGTTCCACGGCTGAGCCGGAACACCCGTCTCACATACATACTCGCCCAAACGAGCTTTGTTAACAGTTTCTCCAGCGAATGCATGCTCAAGGAGGTTGCGTTTCTACGCATAGGATTTCTCAAAGATGGCCTCCGGCTGGTTTGCAGTCGCGTTCTTTAGAATGGCCAGCCCCAGTTTGGAGAGGCGCTTCACCTTTGCAGGATCGGGGGGGTCAGAGAGGTCTTTGAGTTGTTCCTCTTCTCCACATATTTGATCTTTGAGATTAGCTTTCCTTTTCCTCAGCTTCCTCATCGGATAATTTGCCCTCGGAAATCTTCTCCACAATTTTATTTATCTGTCTATTAACCTTCTCTATGTCTTTCTTCAGAATGTCTAACCCTTCCTCTATCTTCTCCCTCTTTCCCTTATCAGGGGTAGCTTTTTCCACTGCCTTCTGCAGTCGTTCCTGATCTCCAAAGGTCTGTATCAATTGAATTAAGACACTGTTTTCGATCTCGTCTGCGGGGACATAT
>JAUXIQ010000176.1 GCA_030620925.1 Nitrospinota bacterium | reverse complement strand
TAAGAGACAGGTGGAAAAAGAGAGCATCCGACAAGCCTCTGGAAATTCCGATAGTGGTGGGAGGTGGCGAAATATTCGAAGGGCGGTCAACCGGAAAGAGCCAGGACTCGTCTCAGCTGAAGGAGAAAGTCTGCGCGGCCGTGTACACCCTGGCCGACGGGGAAGACGTGGACCGGGCGGTTGCCGCGGCCGCGGCCGACCCGGACGGGTGGGGGGGTAAGACCCATGAAGAGCGCCACCAGATCCTTTCCCGAGTGGCCCGGGAAATCCGTCTGGCCAGGGGAGACCTCATCGGTGCGGCCGCGGCCGATACGGGCAAAGTCTTTACAGAAACGGACGCGGAGGTCTCCGAAGCCATCGATTTCTCCGAATACTACCCCTTTTCGGTATACAAGTTCAAGGAGCTCAAAGGCGTTGAGGGGAGAGGCAAGGGAGTGGGGCTGATCCTTTCCCCGTGGAATTTTCCCATCGCCATTCCCTGCGGCGGGATATGCGCTTCACTGGCTGCCGGTAATACAGTTATTTTCAAACCCGCCTCGGCCGCTGTCTTGACGGCCTGGACTCTCTGCCAGTGCTTCTGGAGGGGCGGCGTTTCAAAGAACGTCTTGCAGTTCCTGCCCTGTTCCGGTTCCCGGGTGGGCCCCAAACTGACCGCGCATCCCGACGTGGACTATATAATCCTCACAGGCGGGACGGAGACCGGACTCGAAATACTCAAAAAAAGCCCCGACACATCCCTGGCCGCAGAAACCGGCGGCAAGAACGCCACCATCGTCACCGCCATGTCGGACCGGGACCAGGCAGTCAAGAACGTGATCTATTCCGCATTCGGCAACAGCGGCCAGAAATGCTCAGCCACATCGCTGCTGATACTTGAAAAGGAGCTGTACGACGACCCTCATTTCAAGAAGCAGCTCGTCGACTCAGCACGAAGCTTTTCCACCGGGTCGGCCTGGGACTTCAGAAACAGGATGGGCCCCTTGATCAACCCTCCGGATGGTGCTTTGAAAAGGGCGGCCACTCAGTTGGAGACCGGAGAATCCTGGGCCCTTGAACCACGGATGGTCGATGACAACCCCTACATTCTGACTCCCGGAATCAAATGGGACGTCAAACCGGGGAGCTTCACCCACCAAACCGAGCTTTTCGGTCCGGTACTGGGGGTGATGCGGGCCGGGGACCTGGATGAAGCCATAGAAATGGCCAACTCCACCGGATACGGGCTGACTTCGGGCCTGGAAAGCCTGGACGAGCGGGAACAGGAATACTGGAAGGAAAAGATCAAGGCCGGAAACCTGTATATCAACCGAGGCACCACCGGGGCCATCGTCCTCAGGCAGCCCTTCGGCGGTATGGGCAAATCGGCTCTGGGCGCGGGCATAAAGGTCGGTGGGCCTAACTACGTGGTCCAGTTCATTGACTTTAAAGAGACCGATTATCCCGCGGTGGGGGCCATACAAATAGAACATCCATTGCTCAGTCTGGCCCAGGAATGGACGCAAAAACTTTCCTGGGGCAAGATGAAAGGACACGAGGTCGACCTGAGGAAGACCATACGGGCCATCAAGAGCTACCTTTACAATATGGAACAGGAGTTCTCCCGGGAGAAGGACTATTTTCACCTGCGCGGGCAGGACAACATCGTGCGCTACCTTCCTAAAGGAAAGATCGTGGTCAGGCTGCATGAAGACGACAGTCTTTTCGAAATCCTGGCTCGTATTGCTGCAGTCAGGATATCCGGGTGCGAGCTGACGGTCAGCCTGCCGCCGGGTCTGGAAACAGACGCAGTTTTGTTCCTGGAAGGCACAGAAGGCCGAAAGATACGGGGTTCCGCGCCGGTAGCCCGCCAGACCGACCGGGAACTGATGGAGATGATACCCTCCGTTCAACTGATCCGATACGCCGCTCCTAAAAATGTACCGTCGGAAGTCTACCGGGAGGCGGCCCGCACAGGGTTTTATATCTCCAGAGCAAGGGTTTTAATGGAAGGCCGGCTTGAGCTGCTGCAATACTTCCAGGAACAGAGCCTCTGCAACAGCTACCACCGCTACGGAAACCTGGGTGAGAGGGTGCTGACAAGATAAGCTGGTCATTAGGGAGTCGGGCCCTGGCTATAAATTTACGGCATTGAAGCTGTTCCGCCATCTGTTGACGCTCCTGAGCGAAACAACATTTCGTATATTAGAGGCTCGACCTAATAGTTATGATTCCTGCTGAGACTGTCGGAAAATCCCAACGCTATGAATTTGATGCTTGTAAGTGATTGATTTATTAGTTGAGGGTAACTCAATCAACATTTATCGCTAATGCTGAATGGTAATTTCAGAAGGCAGATGAGAGCGCTATTTAATGAACAGCGCGGGAATGATCACTATTATAACCATTAACGCCACCAGCAGAAAAATATCGTTGAAAGAGTTGACCAGCGCCTGCAGCCCGACCACTTTGTTCAACACTGACATGGCTTTGGCGGAGGCAAGTGCTTCCGTGTTGCCGTGGGAAACGAACAGGTTCTTAACGGAGTTGAGGAAAAACCGGGCGGCGTAAGGAGCATCGGCCTGGCTCGTTCCGAACATCTGCCGATAGAAAATTTCCCGGCCTTCCATATAAGTCCCGAAGAAAGCTATGCCCACCATCCCCCCGATTTGACGGTTCATGTTCAGCAGCCCTGAGCCCATACCTACCTGGTTCAGAGGCAATGCTCCCAGACTGGCCCTTATCAAGGGCGCGAAGAGCAAGCCCCCGCCGATTTCTCTGAGTATGACCAGAGTCGTAATCATCCCGAAACTGCTTTGATAGTTCAGTCGCGACATCGAGAACATGCTGATGATGTAAAATCCCAACCCCATGATAATGGGTATCCTGGCCTGAAACCGATCAGACATCCATCCTGCTATGAACAAAGCCGTACCGCCCACCAGTGCGGAGGGTAAGAAGACCAGGGAGATTTTGAATACATCGTAGCCCAGCACACTATTAGCGAACTGTGGAACAAAAAAGGAGGTTCCTATGAGGATGACCCCATAAGCTACGGCTATGGTGCTGCCCATAACATAAACAAAACTCTTATACAATCTCAGCTCCACGAACGGGTTATTCCGGCGTAGCTCGGTGATTACGAACAGCGCCAGGGTAGCCGTGAATATCACGAACAGGGTTAGAATATAGTTAGAGTTCCATCCGTAGCGCCTTCCTTGAGTAAGGGCCAGGAGCAGACTCAGGAGAAATACGGCCATGAGAACCGAGCCTAACAGGTCCAGTTTCACCATCGGCTGCCTCTTCTGTTTTCGCAGCATTAATAGTGCAAAAATAAAGCTGAACATGGCCAGAGGCGCGTTGAAGTAGAAGAAGACACGCCAGGTGAATTCCTCTGCGAACCTTCCAAGGATAACAGTGGCGATACCGATGCCCGCAGCGGCCCCGAAAGAGTAAATGCCGATGGCCATGCCGCGCTTATTCTCAGGGAAGTTCTCGAAGATGAGGGCGTGAGAAGTAGGCATGATTGCACCTGAAGCGACGCCGACCAATACCCTGAAGAAGATGAGCGACCCGGCGCTCCATGCCAGACCGCACAAGACGATGGCCACCATGAAAAAGCCAAGGCTCCAGATATAGAGATTGTTCCTGCCGAAGGTATTCCCCAGCCAGCCGCTGGCGGGGATCATTACGGCGATGGCAAGCAAAGTAGAGTTCACCACCCAGCTACTTTCGGTGACGTTGAGCCCGAAGCCGGACATTATCTTGGGCAGGATTATGGCCACAGACATGTTATCCACCCACACGGTAATGGAAGCGGCCGTGGTGACCATTATGAGCATCCAGTGATACCGTGTTATCACCTCGCTATCATCGTATTGCTGCAATTCACTTTCCATAAATCAAGGTTCTCTATTAAGGCTGGACAGGTCGACGTTAAAAATATGGATCTAAAAAAAATTGGTCGACTCTCGGGTTACCCAAAAATCTGAAACGCATCCTTTCCGGAACCCGGCTTCGGTGATGATACAACATTCATCTTATGAGCGACAAATGAAATTAGTATCTGAGGACAATAATGAGCAAATCCTCGCTGACCCTTCCCAAGGAATTTTCTTGTTAACATAATAACGAGATTTTGCTATGGTAATCGTTGCATTCATCAGCGATTCGCACCCGGAACAGGCTAAAGAGCATCTACACCAGTTTTGGAGGGCCATCTTAGATGAAATGCCCGAAATGCCAATCCGAAAATCCTGACGGAGCAAAGTTTTGCGGCGGATGTAGAAGTAAGTTAGAACTCGTTTGCCCTGAATGCGGATATGCTAATCCACCAGGTAACACCTTTTGTAACGAGTGCAGCCATGAGCTAAGACAGCCAGCGGAAACGGCTCCGGTTGACTACGACCGTCCGCAGTCCTACACCCCGAAGTTCCTGGCAGATAAGATACTCACCACCCGCAGCTCCATTGAAGGTGAGCGGAAGCTTGTAACCGTGCTCTTCGCTGATGTTGCTGACTTCACTTCCCTTTCGGAAAAGTTAGACCCTGAAGAGGTTCATCAAATAATGGACGGCTTCTTCAAAATCGTGATGGACGAAATACACAAGTATGAAGGGAGCATCAACCAGTTCACCGGCGACGGCGTCATGGCCCTGTTCGGCGCTCCCCTGGCCCACGAAGACCACGCACAGCGGGCATGTAGTACGGCCCTATCCATTCAGAGAGCCATGAGTGAGTATGGTGAGAAGATAAAGAAAGAGCACGGAGCGGAGTTCAAGATGCGCACAGGGCTCAACTCGGGGCCGGTAATCGTGGGTTCCATCGGGGACGACCTGCGAATGGACTATACCGCCGTGGGCGATACCACCAACCTGGCAGACCGCGTCCAGCAGGCGGCGATGCCCGGCGAAATCTGGCTGAGCCAGGAAACGTATAACATCATACAGGACTACTTCCAATCTGAATCGGTTGGCGAGATAGAATTGAAGGGGAAGGCCCAAAAGCAGTCGCTCTATCGTGTGCTCTCCGAGCGAACAGAGGTGCGCACGCGGATGGATGCCGGTCTCGTTCGGGGGATGACCGAGCTGGTGGGCCGCCGCCCGGAGATGGAAGCACTCACGGCTGCGTTCGACAGGGTGAAGGGCGGCGAGGCGCAGGTGGTGGACGT
>JAUXIQ010000393.1 GCA_030620925.1 Nitrospinota bacterium | reverse complement strand
GTATACGGACTTATGAACTGGCTTATAAGGTAGCCGTGCGCCCCATGAAGCTGGACGCCGTCGAAACCAGCGGCGACAGCCCTGCGGGCGGTGGCGGCATAGTTCTCTATCAGTTCTTCGATCTCCTCCCCGGTCAGCTCTCTGGGCGTCTCTTCAGTCATCGGGAATTGAACGGGGGAAGGGGCCACCGTGGATTCCCCCAGCACGGCAGAAGCAGTCTGCCTGCCGGCATGGTTTATCTGCAAGACGATTTTTGAGTCGTACCTGTGGACGGTCTCCACCAGTTTTTTCATCCCGGGTATCAGGTCGTCATCGTGCCCGCCCATCATGGTGCCGCTGGCTTTTCCGTTCCACTGGACATAAGCGTGGCCGGTCACTATCAACCCCACACCGCCCGCCGCAAGTTTCTCGTAAACTGCTATGAAAGGGTCATTCACGTGGCCCGACACTTCGGCCAGCCTGTCGTTGGTGGCAGAGCGGACGAACCTGTTGGGCACCACCATACCGTTGATTTCTATAGGCTCAAACAGAACAGATTCCACCAATTTTCCTCCCCCTTTTAATAGTTAACTCAATTTCCCTGATTTTCCACTTATACCGCAACCGATGATCATGCTATCTCTTCAATCAATTCCTGTGTTTTCCCCTTGCAAAATAGACTGAAATTTATCAATTTCAGATAAATTCTTGAAATAATTAGCAGCTCCATACTCTCCCTCTTGTTTAGATAGGTTAGGAAGAGCTTTCAATCCAGCACGATGCACCTGACCGGCTCGTCGCGGTATTTATGGCATCCGCCGCACGAGATGCACTCCGCTTTCAGCTCATCTCCCCCTTCCCACCTGTTCACAAGGTCGGGCTCCCTGATGAACGGCCTGCACAGGGACACCATATCGGCCTCTCCGTCCTCAACCAGCCTGACCATCAGCCGCGGCGTCCTCAACCCTCCCACCAGGATGAGGGGAACATCGATCACTTCCCTGAACTTCCTTGCGTTGGGCAGAAAATAAGCCTCGTCCTCTTCCTCTTTTATGCCTATCTTCGCCGCTGCATTGGGGGATTCGTACGTGCCGCCGCTTATTTCTATGGCGTCGATACCGTTCTCGGACAAAGCCCTGGCAATCTGTGAGCCTTCTTCGATGGTAAGGCCGCCCTCGAGATAATCCTCGGAATTCAGCTTTATCAGTACCGGATAGCTCGCTCCCACTTCCTCTCGGACCCGGCGAAGCACCTCCAGCGGGAACCTCATCCGGTTCTCCAGCGAGCCGCCCCAGGCATCCTCCCTCCTGTTCGTATACGGACTTATGAACTGGCTTATAAGGTAGCCGTGCGCCCCATGAAGCTGAACGCCATCGAAGCCCGCGGCGACCGCCCTGCGTGTGGTGGCGGCAAAGTTTTCTATCAGTTCTTCGATCTCCTCCCCGGTGAGTTCCCTGGGAGTTTCGTCGTACAACGAGATGTGAACGGGGGAAGGGGCCACCGCGGACTCCCCCAGCACGGCAGAAGCAGTTTGCCTGCCGGCATGGTTTATCTGCAAGACGATTTTTGAGTCGTACCTGTGGACCGTCTCCACCAGTTTTTTCATCCCCGGTATCAGGTCGTCATCGTGCCCGCCCATCATGGTGGCGCTGGCTTTCCCATTCCACTGGACATAAGCGTGGCCCGTCACTATCAACCCCACACCGCCCGCTGCAAGTTTCTCGTAAACTGCTATGAAAGGATCGTTCACGTGGCCCGATACTTCGGCCAGCCTGTCATTGGTGGCAGAGCGGACAAACCTGTTGGGCACCACCATACCGTTGATATCTATAGGCTCAAACAGAACAGATTCCACCAATCTTCCTCCCCCTTTTTAATAGTTAACTCAATTTCCCTGATTTTCCACTTATACCGCAACCGATGATCATGTAAGGGACCTGGTGAGCGTCGAGCGTCTTTCCTATCTTTTCCAGGAGTTCATCGAACACTGTTCAGAGCTTTCGCCAGTTTGATTTTAACTTCTATCCCTTCCAGAGGATCGTCGCCCGGTAAGACTCCAAGTCTTACGGCTTCCTGATAGAGCGCTTCATAAATCCGGAGATTGCTGAAGAAATCGGGCTTTCTCTCTCTCAACAGCCTGTCTTCAAAATCACGGAGCAACTTCTTATCTTTTATCATTATAAAACTACCTCTATCGGGCAAATATATATCATCCCCCGGTTAACAGACTTGCACCGACATATATATACCACAATATGCATATTTTTAGACGGTTTTTTGCAGCGGAAAAGAGCGGATATGGAGGGACCGAACCTTAACGGGAGTCCATCCCGGCATTCAATTTTCTCAACCTGTAGGAGTTCCTCAGCCTGAATACCACCAGTACCGTAAAGATGATCAACATCGCCATATGGTTGATTAGAAAGAACTCCCTGCCGTAGTGTGCCGGTTCCCAGTATGATATGAATCCCGGAAAACGCTTGGCGGAAAGGGGCCAAAACATGGCGTAAGCATCGTTCACGTGCAGCAGATGGTCTCCCAATTGATGCACCAACCACCCTATGAGCAGGGGGTAGAGAGTCTTTTTTTTCAACAGGATGAAGACTAACGAGGCGATGCCCAGCAAAGTAGCCGAATGGGTAGCGTTGGCCACCAGAAAGAGGATTCCTTCTCTGAAGCTCTCCCTGCCCTCAGACCCGATCTTACCCCAGGTGGCCAGGTAGGCCATGAAGTAGGGCATGTCAGGGAACATGGAGAAACCGGCTACCTCGTGGCCCCAGCGTTTTTTCCTGAAGATAACGTAAGTCCAGAAATAATGGGCGTAAGTTTGCATTGCAGGTCACTTCTTCTTCAGGGGAATAAACCGTACAGCTAACTAAAGTTGTG
>JAUXIQ010000035.1 GCA_030620925.1 Nitrospinota bacterium | reverse complement strand
CTTTATGAGTTTAAAAACCAGGATTTAGAGGTGGTCTTTCAGGATACGAGGCAGAACATCCTCGTAGAGGGCTGCCTCGCCCACCGCAAGAAAGATGATGCGCCGGTGCGCCTGATATTTCAGCGATGGAGCGATAATCGGATCACGATTATCATAGATGAAATATCTTCTGATAAGGAAGGTATGGGGCAGCCTTGAAGTTACGAAGGGGGGGAGGACCAGGGCTGCCCCGCTGTATACTTTTTACCGTGGGATGGCGAGCTTGAATTTTCCCGCTATTTTCCCCTGCTTTTCCTCTTGGACTCCTTAAGGGGGTTCAACCGCTTGCTTTCCTTCAACCCATCCTTAATCACGTTAGTGGCAAAGTTACACCTGCCGAGTACCCATTTGGAAGAGGGGTCGGCGTAGGCCCTGCAATACTGATTCCCCTGAAAGGAAACCACGTGATCGCACCCATTACACTTTTCCACTATGGTATGACAGCTCCCGCCGTTGAAGGTACAACCCTGAGAGGTCATGAAGTTGCAGTCGATATCCTTTTTAACCGTGGTGCAGAGCATTTCTTCTCCTTTTTTTCAGACAATTTTTCCCTGTGGACGGTTCCAAACGCGGAACCGCATACTTTTTTCCCAATTATCAAACCGGAACATTTGATAGCGGTTCAGAAGGAGAGTCCCACTGAACCCATATAGAAAGGCGTCTAGGAGGCCGATTGAGAAATTTGATTATCGATTCCCGCCCAGAGCATTTAAAAGTAACAATATAATAATAAAACAGAAAAAATCAACCCCTTAATGAAATTTTTTTCACTTTTATTCAAAAAAAAACGATTTTCAAGCTGAAACCCGTCATATCCTTTCATAGCAGAGACATCTATAATATACTTGCAACGGGGAACCGAAAGGGGCGGAGAACCTTCTAATGGCTTATGATCGTCAATCTATACCAATAGCAAAGGAGGAAGGATGAACGTCTATGATGCTATAGCTAAGCGCAAGACTGTAAGGGCATTCAAGCCGGACCCTGTTTCCAGTGATCTGATTAAGAAAGTGCTCAACGCGGCTATCAGAGCGCCATCCAGCTCAAACGTCCAGCCCTGGGACCTGGTGGTTGTTGCAGGAGAAAAGAGACAGCAGTTGAGCGAGATGCTGGTGGAATTCAGCAGAGAGAAAAAGAAGTTCTCCACGGATGAACCCAACAAACAGCCCTTCAAAAGCATCCCTCCGGCCTATACCGAACGGATGGGCAAACACCGTCAATTCATGACCGCTGAAATGGAAAAATACAAAGTAAACTTGAGCGATCAGGAAATGATGGAAGGAAGCTACCGGTTCTACGGGGCGCCCGCGGCCATTCTATTCTTCATAGACAAGGGACTCAACACCCGCTACCTGCTCGATGTGGGTGCGGCCAGCATGGCCCTTCACCTGGCCTGCCAGGAAGAGGGGTTGGCTACCTGCAGCATAGGTATGCTGCTTAACTACGAGCTCGACGTTAAAGAATTTCTTCAGGTACCGCCCGAGAAACGCCTCATAGTGGGCATAGGCGTAGGCTATCCTGACTACGATAATCCCGTCTCAAAAGCTGATACATACAGGGAGGAACTGGATACAGTCTGCAGCTGGATAGGCCTGGATTAGAAGGTAAATGGAGATTTAAGAAAAGTAACAGAAGGGGGAGCAGCCTGTTGAATCGGTTCTCCCCCTTTATGTTTTTCCAATTGCTCAGGAGGCCATGGAGCCGCCGTCAACATAAATAGATTGACCGGTAACGAAAGAGGAAGCTTCGGAAGCCAGGTATACTACCGCTCCCGCAATCTCCTCCGGTTCCGCGATGCGGCCCTTGGGAATGGCGCTGGCGACACGCTTGGCCATTTCCGGGTTCTCCCAGATGGGCCGGCTGAATTCGGTGCGCGTTAATCCGGGCCCCACACAGTTTACGTTTATATTATATTCGGCCCATTCGTTGGCCATGCACATGGCGAGCATCTTGACCGCCGCTTTGCTGGAATGATATACCCCCAGTCCCTTGCCTGCCCGTTCCGCTCCAACCGTGGTGATGTTTATAATGCGGCCGCCACCCTGGTCCTTCATGATCTGGGCGCATTCCCTGCTCAAAAAGAAGAGGGCTTTAACGTTGGTATCCATGATCTTGTCGTAACCGTCCTCGCGCAGTTCCATGAGAGGGCGAAGGAAGCTCCTGGCGGCGTTATTCACCAGTATGTCGATTTTGCCGAATTTTTCCTTGGTGGCTTCCACCAGTTTCTGAATCTGTTGGAAATCGCTGAGGTCCGTCTCCATCGCCAGGCACTTGCGACCTTTGGCTTCTATGTCTTTGGCCGTAGTTTCCAATTCAGCAGGAGTCCTGCTGCAGATGGCCAGTTCACAACCCGTATCGGCCAAGCCCAGCGCGACGGCTCTCCCGATGCCACGCCCGCCGCCGGTGACTATCGCAACTTTTCCTTCCAGAGAAAAATTAGTGCTCATCGCTGAATGCTCCCTCTCTTTTCGTGTGATATATTTTATTCTAAACCTATCTCGGGTTGGCTTTTTATAGCATAGGCCGACGGTTAATTCAATCTATTTCGGGGAATCTGCCGAAGGGAGAAAGGTATCGGACAAGTATTCCGGTTTATAACCCCTTGGCATAAATTATGGCGGTAAATAATCAAATTATTAATAAAAAAGCATTAAGCTCTTGACCAAATCCACCTCGCCATCTTATATTATAAACTTACTCCAAAGAAAAGGTCAGTGGCTCCCTGCGCATGTTTTCTGTGAAGTGCACACAAACAGAGAAGTGAGGCAAAGGTTCACTTAAGTCCTAATGCAAATTGTTACAACAGATATAGCGATTGCTTATAGCTGGAAGGGTTCGCGAAATGACGCGCAAAATCTCAAAGACTGACAAAGTTAAGAAAGATAAAGACCTTGAAAAACAGAAACAGGCTCTCCTCAATAGACGGGAGAACCTGATTAGCAGCCTCAGTATTCTATCCCACCAGGGGAAAAAGACCGAAAGAAAGGGAGATAGCTCCGACCTCGCAGCAACTTCCAGAGACGAGGAACTGAACCTCCTCCTCAGCGACCATGAGCGGCAGGAGCTCATGGCCATAGACGATGCCCTTACCCGGATCGAAGAAGGGACCTACGGCTTTTGTGAGGAATGCGATAGCAGAATTTCCTTTAAGCGTCTGGAAGCCTTGCCCTTCGCCAAATACTGCGTGGACTGCCAGTCCGAGAGGGAAAATAAGGATAAATTGACACGGCAGAACTCTTCTGAGCTTTTGGTCAACCTTTTTTCCGACACTATAAAACTGGCCGACCTGGAAAGCGGGAGCGATGACGAAGAGTCACCTCCGGCGATAAACGAACTGGATGATAATATGGAAAACCTCGAGTTTGAGGGTAAGGATCTGGAAAACCTGCAGGAAGAAGAGAATGAAGAAGAAAAAGAATAAACCTGGCGGTATTTATAATCTTCCCATTCGTTCAGTTTTCGAGAAAAAAAGTGGCGGGTAATCTATCACGGCCCTTTTTCTTGTCAGCATAACCTCTGCATGAAAACCTATATCTCAACACCTAACCCTTGCGCCATCTTAATCTCGGTGCCGTGATTTATGGTCCATGCCACCCGGTGGGTGACAGCGTCGATGAGGGTGGCCGCCGACGGCATCCCGGTTCCACTCCTCTTAACGCCTCCGAAGGGCAGATGCACCTCCGCGCCTATGCTGGGCAGGTTTACATAGCCCAGGCCATATTCGCAGTTTTCTTCAACCAGGCGGGCCTTCCTGTAGTCCTCGGTAATGACCGCCATCGACAATCCATACTCAGTATCGTTGTAAACCTCTATGGCTTCCTCTACGCTCCCCACGGGGATTATGGCCACGTGAGGTCCGAAGGCTTCTTCTCTCAGGACGAAACTCTCATGATTATGTTTCATCTTGTAAACGAAGGGGTTAATGAAGAAGCCGCGATCGTACTCTTTTCCGCCAAGCCTCTCTCCTTTCAGGAGAACTTCCGCCCCCTCTTTTACGGCCATCTCGTTATGGTATTCCACCTTCTTCAAGCCTTGCTCGTTTATGATGGGGCCCATGAAAACGTCTTCCCTCAGGGGGTTGCCGATAACGATGCGGTTGGTCATTTCAAGAAACTTCTCGGTAAACTCGTCCGCCATCTTCTCATGAACTATAAAGCGCCCGGCGCTGACACACCGCTGTCCGCTGGTCTTAAAAGCGCTGAGCACCGCTGAACTGACGGCGATGTCCATGTCTGCATCCTCCAGGATGAGGAGAGCGTTCTTGCCGCCCATTTCGCAGACCGCCATCTTGTTATAGTAGTTGGAGCAAATCTGCTTTATCCGGGAACCCACCTCGTAGGAACCGGTAAAGAGGACCACGTCTATTTCCGGATGAGCCGCCAGCGGTGCGCCCGCCTCCTCCCCGTATCCGTGGACGACGTTTACTACTCCGGGCGGGAAACCCGCCCGATGAAAATATTCAGCCAATTTGTGGCCTATGAGAGGCGTGTCCTCCGAAGGTTTGAATACCGCGGTGTTGCCTTCAAGGAGGGATGGGCCCAACAGCCACAATGGTATTGCAAATGGGAAGTTCCAGGGGGAAATGGCCGCCACCTGACCTTTAGGATGACGCTTCATGTAGGATTCCTTCTCCGCAATCTCTGATGCCACCACCTGTCCCGAAGGCATCCGGCTGCTCCCGAACACATACTGCACCATGTGTATACCTTCCACCACATCGGCCCGGCCCTCATTGATTCCCTTCCCGCACTCCATGGTAACAAGCCGGGAGAGCTCTTCCTGTTCACTCTTCACAATCTGGGCGAAATTGTCGAACAGCTCCCCCCGCTTAATGCGGGAGAGACTCTTCCAGTTCTTGAAAGCTTTGACGGCGGCTTCAACAGCTCTTTTTGCATCTTGCTCCGTCGAACGAGGGAAAACTCCCAATACCTGGTCGGTATCAGCCGGGTTTCTGCTCTCGAAAATATCATCTGAAGAGGAGCTCACCCACTCTCCTTCTATGTAGTTCTTTCCTTCTATTGGTTTTGAGTGTTCAGCCATAACTGCCTTTCCTTCTCTGATAAGAGGGAATTGCGATGAAAAAAAGCCCCGCATAGGCGAGGCTTAGACTCCTTTTGAGATACGATATTTAAAATTTATTGACATGCTCAAA
The DNA here is from genome assembly GCA_030620925.1 of Nitrospinota bacterium. Lineage (GTDB taxonomy): Bacteria > JAUXIQ01 > JAUXIQ01 > JAUXIQ01 > JAUXIQ01 > JAUXIQ01. Next base: position 5,341 of record JAUXIQ010000035.1, on the reverse strand, counting down.
GCTCGGATAGAGCCCGTTCGAATACAGCCACCGCCATATCCATCTCCCTGGGCCTGACGTCAAGTGGCGGCAGCATCCTGATGGTCTTTTTGCCGCAACCCAATACAAGGAGCCCCTTCTCAAAACAGATCTCCACAAGCCTGTCCCTTTTATCAGCGTCCGACAACTCAATACCCACCATCAGCCCGCGACCGCGTACTTCTTCTATAAAGGAATACTCTCGCCTTAATCCCCGCAGCTCGTCCATCAAGTAGTCACCGGATTGCGCGGCGTTCTGCACCAAGCCCTCCTCTTCTATAATTTGCAACGTCTTGTAGCCCACGGCAATGGAAATCTCGCCGCCGCACCATGTACTGGAGATTACCCCCGACTCCCCGGGAAAATTGTTGCCCCGGCTGATCACCGCACCCACACGAAGACCCTTAGCGACAGCTATCACGTCGGGCACGACGCCGTGGTGCTCTATGCCCCACCAGTGGCCGGTCCTTCCTATGCCGGTCTGAACCTCATCCGAGATCAACAGTGAGTTATGACGCTGTGCTACATCGGCGAGCACCTTGACGTTCTCAGTGCGGGGTATCTTATAACCCCCTTCACCTTGGATGGGCTCGATTATTATATAAGCCAGCAACTCTCCGGGCACCCTTCCCTGTTCATGCACAACCCTGCCCAGGCGCTTGTTCAAGATGAGAGTCTTAAGGTCGGCCTCACACATCAGCTCTGCCGGATCGAAGACCGAATCCACGACATCCACATGCTTTACCCAGCCTAAGGTGGGAAAACCCTCTTTTTGTGCTTTCTTGCTGTTGGTGAGGGAGAGCACGTCCATGGTTCGGCCATGAAAAGCGCCCGCGGCTGCCAGACCAAACAAAGGATAGTCTGCGTAAAGGTCTGTGAATAGCCCGCTGGACGCTATACCCAGTTGTCTGCACATTTCCCCGAAAAGCTCATCCCCTATCCTGGCCTTTACCTCTCTGAACTTCCTATGAATGCTTATCTTAATTGCGTTGGAGACCGCTTCGGCCCCCGAATTCACCAGGAAAACCATATCCATCTGGAACCCGGAGGTGAGTTTTACCAGAAGGTTCTGAAGATCTGTGGCAGTCCTGAAGTCGGATGCCCGGGGCTTTTTGAAACGGACGTTGCGAGAACCAAAGGGGTCCTTGCCCACAGCGAGGAAGGTATCGTGTTCAGCCGTTTTTACGGGGTCGAAAGGCACACCGCAGTCAGAGAGTATCTTCGGGTTGTTGTATCCCAGCGGTGCAGCGCCCACGTGTCCGTAAAAATCGATGAACACGTTTCCGTCAGCATCAGTGCAGAAAGGTCCCTGCGCCCAGGAGGTAACGTCCCACACGAAGGGGTAGGCGTATGTTGAGGGAGCAGCATGCTTCATATATGCTTCGACCCAATTCTGCGAATTGGGCCCGGGTATCTCAGTTTTTACATCTATCGCTGCTTTTTTCCTGTTCATCAGAAGCCTTGAAACCTCTAACCTAAAAGAATCTCCCTTTGGATGAGGGAATTACGTTCAAGCATGCATGCTTGCTGCGGTAGTCTTAGTCTGCTCTTGATCCGTACCGTAAGACGTGCGAGTGTCTTCCGGCTTCTTTTTTTCCATCTCTTTATCCGTATTCGCTTTGATAATTTTCCGTTCCGCCATTCTGTCGGCTACCAGATAGGGAGGAAGGTCTTCGCTCTTTGAGGTTCTGAAGACATCCAGAAGGGTGTCGTATATGCGAGAAGTCTTCAGTAGGATGTTTGCCATGTTGGAACCTTCCATATCCAGAACCACGCAGATGAGGCCGCCCGCATTAATCACATAGTCGGGAGCGTAGAGTATATTTCGCGTATGGAGAAGTTCCCCGGCCTTGTCTGTCAACAGCTGGTTGTTCGCCGCTCCTGCTACTATAGGGCTTTTCAGCCTGGGTATGGTTCTGCTGTTCAGCATTCCTCCCAGCGCACACGGGGCAAATATATCCGCTTCGACGTTGTATATTTGATTCGGTTTGACCAAATCCACGCCGAATTCTTGGGCCATCTGTTGGGCGATCTCCTCTCGCGGCTCCGCCAGGATAATTTTACTCCCTTCTTTGGTGAGCCTTTCTATGAGGTAGCCACCCACCTTACCCGCTCCCTGTATGGCCACCCTAAGGTCCTGGAAATCCCTGCGTCCCAGCTTCTCTTTTATGCAGGCCTTCATACCCATGTAAACCCCGTAGGCCGTGGCCATGGAAGGATCGCCGATCTCATGCCCTGGAGACGGGACTCCAGCGACATATTCGGTGTGCCTTTTAAGAAATTTCATATCATACAGGTTGGTGCCCGCATCTACCCCGGTGATGTACGTTCCGCCCAAATCATTAATGAAACTTCCGAGCCTCTCAAAAACCATCTCGCGCCTGGAACCGACGTCATTGGCTATGATAACCGTTTTACCCCCGCCATAATTGAGCCCCACTGCAGCGCTTTTATAAGTCATTCCGCGGGAAAGTCTGAGGGCATCTTTTAAGGCCAGGTTCTGATTATCATATTTCAGCATTCGACATCCACCCACCGCCGGACCCAACGAAGTATCATGAATCGCCACGTATCCTCTCATCCCGATCTTTTTATCTTCCAGGAACGTTACACTTTCGTATCCTTTTATTTTCACTTCTTTGGTCCGTAGCATGTCGGGTCTCCTTTACTTTTAAAGATAACTTTTAAAACCACCTTTGCCCCTAGCGAACACAAGAAAAAAGAGGCGACAGCCTCAAACAAACAGGTTTACTTTATAAACCATAATACTATTTCATACTTAGAATAGTAGTATATATTCTGTATACCCTTTATAATATAAGGTTGTATGGGTGTGTTGTCAAATTATTCTTATGTTAGCTCGGCGGATAAAGTTACAATTTTTTTTCGGCCTTCTGGCAAGTTAAAGAGGAGATATTGCATGCAATTTGAGCTGGAAAATTTTTAAATCTTTAATCAAATTCACCTGCAATACAAGTATTATTTGACAAAATATCCTTTTCTCCTTACTATAAAATATGAGAGGGTGTTTTTTATTTCAATTATTTAATACGGGGGAGGCACCTTCATGGATTTCGTCGATATTAAAATTTTGACTTTGCTCCAGGAAAACGGTAGAGAAGCCCATTCCAATATAGCAAAGACTGTGGGGCTTTCCGCTCCTTCGGTCAGTGAGAGAGTTAAAAAACTGTGCAGCGAAGGCATCGTAAAGCGTTTCGCGGCGATCCTTAATGACAAGAAAATCGGCAAGGAGCTAACAGCTTTCGTTAACGTATACGTAAGTAACCCCAGCTTTGAGGAGGCTTTTGTGGTGGATGTAACCAAGCTTGACGACGTGCTGGAGTGTCATCACGTCACCGGCGACTACTCCTACCTCCTCAAGGTAAAAACCAGGAACACCGCCACGCTTGAAAACATAATTTCCAAGAAAATCAGGGCTATACCAGGTGTGGCGAGGACGCTCACTAACGTCGTCCTCTCCTCTCTCAAAGAAGAGACCTACCTCTACCTTGAAGACTAGAAGTTTAACCGGTACCTTTGAATTACACTTCTCAACGCATCAAAATAAATTCCTATAACCTTGCAATAAACCGATAATACCCCTTTTGTTTCAAGCGCTAATAACCGTATATATTATTAGAGACAAAATCTCGCATTAGAATCGTTTAAACGAGATAGCTATTCAGTTCTTCTAATTCTACCGCCATTACCTCAAAATATTTAAAGAAAGCATTTAATATGTCTGACGACAAAGACAAAAATGCCCAGGATGAGATATATAAGGAAATTCAGGATTTCGCCAAGAAATTGCAGGAAAAATACGGCCTACGGGAGCTCAGCGCCAGAATGGTTACGGGCCCTGAGGTGCCACTGGGCAAAATAGGGGTGGAGAAAGAACCCGCGAAAGAAAAGATCGAGCTCAACTTTAACCTCGCCCCCAGGGATATAAAGGCCGAACTGGACAAATATGTCATCAAACAGGATGCCGCCAAGAAGTATCTTGCGAATGCAGCTTTTTACCACTACAGACACATCGAAAAGGAGCTCAAGACCGGTATACGCCAGGAGAACTATCAGAAGAACAACATCATTATGGTGGGTAACACGGGTGTCGGCAAGACCCTCCTCCTCAAGCGCCTGGCCAAGATATTAGGTGTTCCCCTGGTACTAGGGGACGCTACCAAACTCAGCAAGACAGGTTACGTGGGTGAAGACGTGGAAAACCTCGTCCGGGACTTGGTGCGAGAAGCGGAAGGCAACATTAAACTGGCCGAGTGCGGCATGATATTTGTCGATGAGATCGACAAAATCGCTACAGACAGCACCATTATGGGCCGTGATATTACCGGCACAGGAGTCCAGACCGAGCTCCTTAAACCCATGGAAGAAACCGAAGTCGAATTGGTGAGCACCAGCGATCCCGTCTCCATGATGCAGGGTATCATGGCCGGCGGAAAAGGCAGACGTCCCACCATAAACACCAGAAACATACTGTTCATAGTAGGAGGGGCCTTCCCGGGGCTGCCTGATATCATAAAAAAACGCATGCACAGCAAGCGGGTCGGTTTCAAGGGTGAAGTACACTCGGAGAGCGAAAAAACCGACTACCTCCCCCATGTAACCACAGAAGATTTTGTGGAATACGGCCTCATCCAGGAGCTGGTGGGTCGGCTGCCTGTCAGGGTCATCCTCGAGGACCTCGATGTGGAAGACTTCTACTCAATCCTCCAGCATTCCCATTGCGCAATCACAAGACAGCACGTACACGATTTCTCGCTGATAGACGTCGATTTAAATTTCACCGATGAAGCCCTGAAACGCATCGCTCAACTGGCGTACGAAGAGAAGACAGGCGCCCGAGGCCTCATGACCGTTTGTGAAAAGGCATTGGCGGATTTCAAATACGAACTTCCGGGTAAAAACATCCACGAGCTCTCAATATCAAAAGATACTGTTAATAACCCTCAAAAGACTCTGAAAAGGGTACTGGTCATAAAACCTCTCGAAGATTTCATCGGCCAGTTTTTTAACACCTCCGGCATAAAGCTCAGCTTTTCTCACGGCGCAATAAACTTCCTGGCCGAAAAAACGCATCTCGATGGGCTGGATATCGTACGCTATTGTTGGGACAGGCTCAACGGCTGCGACCGCCTGCTGGAAATTATCGATATAAAAGAGGTGCAAATAAGCGCAAATATTCTCAAGAATCCCATGAAAGAAATAGCCTTAATGGTTAATAAAAATAGAAAAAAAAGATCTCGATAAGCTCTGCCGAAAGTCTCCGCCAACCTCTCCATTTGCAACCCCAAAGCAATGAACGCAT
>JAUXIQ010000200.1 GCA_030620925.1 Nitrospinota bacterium | reverse complement strand
GTTTTAAAAATAGAGCAGTTTCTGGCGCTTCGCTGTATTAACCTTTTTTTACGAATCTATTAACCGCCCGCTTCGCCTCCCAAAACTTTTGGGAATGGCCTCTTTATGCGCCGTTCTATTCGCGCCTGGAAGGCGCTCCTACATTGGTGGTAGCTGCTAAGGCTCGATCATGTCCGGTGAGCAGAACTCTTTGAAGGCATCGAAAGCGTGCAGGAAGCTAACCGCCCCCCCGGGGAGGAACGTCAGCTCCAGCACCTGAAGTATCTCCTCCTTGCTGCCACCGGCCTTAATGACAGCCTCCATGTGCGTCTTGATATGGTTCAACGATGCTCCCTTGATGGTCAGTATGGCGATGAATATCAGCTCCTTGGTCTTCCTGTCCAGCAGCCTCTCATCGGTGTATGCGATTTGAGAAATCTCCTGGTATTTTTGCAGAAAATCGAAATCCTCGGCAGCCAGAATCTTGTGCAGATCAAAAATATAGCCCCTGCTCTCCATCATCTCTTTCAGATAAGCCTTCTTTTCCGCCAGATCAGCCATTTTTCCACCTCTTGATTCGAGCTGTGTAAATATCGATAATCTCATCCCCTTCAAACTTGAAGATGATCCCCTCACACTCTTTTAACGGCCCGCCGATGGCCTCCAAATCCCACGTCCCTTTGGCCAGAAGCGCCGCCGGCTCAATTGTTCCGCCGTGGGAAACGACCAGGGCCGATCCCCCCTCCGGCAGATCACGGGCCACTCTCCTTATCCCCTCCAGGCATTCCCCACCCCACTCCCCGATCACCGCCAATGCCTCCGGGACCTGAAAAAAAGCCTCCAGCAGGCCCACACCCTTTTCTGCAATTATCTCATTCACCCGGGGCATGATCGGCTTGAGCCTCTCTCCCGACAATACGATAAACGCTTCATCGACCTCATACTTTTTGAAGCCGAAGGCTTCCATAGTCTGGTGGCAGCGGACCAGCGGGCTGCAGATGTAAACGTCGTAGTTGAGGCTCAGCTGCGCTCTCACCCATTTAGCGAGGTCTATCCCATCAGGCGTTAAATTTTTCTCTTTATCAACAAGGCTGTGCCGCCTCAGCTCAACCCATTTCAAACCGTCCCCTCCCGTTTCTCCTCTTCATCGGGAAGTATTTCCCGCAAAAGGCCCAGGAAATGATTAAGGATGCGGGCCGTGGCGCCCCATATTATAACATCACCGCATCGGTACAAATTAGCATGGTAGGGCTGCCCCTCTATGACCCACGATTCCTCCTTGAAATTCCTCTCATCCAGCAGGGTGGACAGCGGAACTTCGATAAGCTCATTTATCTCGAAGTCGTTGACGTTGAAATCGTAAGGATAAGGGAAAATCCCCACGTAAGGGGTTATGATGAATCCGCTGCTGTGGGTCCTGATATCGTCCAGTGGGCCGAGAACACTCAGGTCGCCCTTCAGTATGCCCACCTCTTCCTCCGTCTCCCGCAGGGCGGTGTCCAGCATATCGGAGTCCTCACCGGAATGGAACCCGCCCCCCGGGAAGCTTATCTGCCCCTTATGAGTCCTGACCTTGTAAGTCCGGCGGGTGAGGAGGACGAGGTATTCCCCGTCTTTGATGAACATGGGTACGAACACGGCGGCGAGCTTCAGGCGCTTATCGCTTATGGTCTTCCGCTTCCTCCCCTGAAGGAGTTTAACGATGCTTTCCTCGCTCAATGTTTCCGGACCCACGCCCATATCGATTCCCAATTCACAAGATGAGTGGTCTTATAACCCGATTAATCGTTTTTAAGCCATCCCTGATTATACAAGAAAGTTTCGAAGATGTGGTGACGGCGAGTAAGACTCATTTCAGGAGATAGTACTTATGTTTGCAGTCGGGGCATTCCAGATAATCGCCCCCATCGTCGTTCAGCAGACACCCCTCGCCTATGGCCTCAATTTCTTCTCCCTTATCGTCCCTGACCTTCTGGTTCATCTGCGGAGTGTAAACCCACGTCCCGCACTGGCAGTAGAAATCCTCTTTCAAGACTTTTTCGAGCTCGACCCGTGATTCCTCCATCAGTGAGTCCTCCTCAGAATTGGTGCGATCAAACCTCATCGCTCGTTATATATAATCCTAATCACACAATATCCGATACCTCGCTTTTTGACAACCGACATTTCGAGCCGATCCTGTCGGTCATTAACCCTTGCCGCTTCCAATTTTCAGGTGCTATGATGAATTTCATGGGTGTCAGGTAACAATTTGCCGCAGTTCTTGGGAAAAGCCCGGTTCAGGGAGGACAGCGATTTGCCGGAAGGCGGACTCATCGCAGAGCTCGAAAAAATAGTGGGGGCGGAACACGTCCTCCACTCCGAAGCGGACATCATGCTTTACTCCTCCGACGCCTCCATCTTCCCCGGCGTACCGCCATGCTGCGTGGTGCTTCCCGACAGCAGCGCCCAGGTCTCAGCGGTGGTGAAGCTCTGCAACAAACAGGGCATCCCCTTCGTGGGCAGGGGCTCAGGCACAAACATCAGCGGTGGGGCCATACCCCCCGAAAGCGGTGTGGTAGTGGCCTTTTCCAGGATGAACCGCATCCTGGAAATAGATACCGCGGGGCAGCGGGCGGTCGTGGAGCCGGGAGTCATAAACCTCGATTTGAAGAATGCGCTGGAGCCGCTGGGCTATACCTTCGTCCCCGACCCTGCAAGCCACCAGGTCTCAACCATCGGCGGAAACGCCGCAGAAAACGCAGGCGGGCCCCACTGCCTCAAATACGGCATCACCACCAATCACGTCCTGGGGCTGGAGCTGGTTCTCCCTTCAGGGGAAATCGCCCACCTGGGTGGCGAAGCCAACGATTACCCCGGGTACGATCTTACCGCGCTATGTGTGGGTGCTGAAGGGACGCTGGGGCTGGCCACCAGGTTAACCGTGCGTATTACCCGGCTGCCGGAAGAGACCAGGACGATGCTGGCCGTATTCGATTCAATAGTGGACGCAGCATCCGCCGTCTCCTCCATAATCGCCGCAGGCATAATTCCCGCCACCCTGGAAATCATGGACCGCAACACCATCATGGTGGTGGAGGCCAAACACAGCTTCGGTTATCCTTCACGCGCGGAAGCGGTCCTGATGATAGAGCTGGACGGCCTTAAAGAAGAGCTGAACAGGACATCCCCCGGGGTGGTGGAAGTGTGCAGATCACACCGCGCTCTGGACATAAAAACGGCCGCCACCCAAGAAGAAAGCGCCCTCCTGTGGGCGGGCCGGCGAGGCGCCTTCGGCGCAGTGGCCAGGCTGAAACCGGATTGTTACATAATGGACGGCACCGTGCCCCGCCAGAAACTCCCTGAGGTTCTGGCCGAGGTTAACGATATTTGCAGCCGACACCGCCTTACCGTGTGCAACGTGTTCCATGCCGGTGACGGGAACCTTCACCCACTCATCGTCTTCGACTCTTCCGATGAGGACGAAAAAGGCCGGGTATTGCGAGCGGGAATAGAGATTCTGGAGGTGTGCATACGGGTCGGGGGAAGCATCACCGGCGAACACGGCGTAGGGATCGAAAAACAGAATGAGATGGCCATGCTCTTCTCACCGGACGACCTGGCGATCATGAGGATGCCCAAAGAGGCCATGGACCCAAAAGACATCTGCAACCCGCGCAAAATATTCCCCCTCCTGGTACGAGGTGTTTGAAACCATGTCGGAAAGAGAGGCGTTTCTCTTTAGAGTGAAAGAAATCGCAGGCTCGGAAGCCCTGGACAGCGAACCCGCATCCCTCGGGCGGTATTCCGTTTCGGGGGCGCCCCCGGCAGCAGTGGTGAACACCGGTGAAGCGCGCGTTCTGCCTGAAATAATGGAGGCGGCCGCACAATGCGGAGGGAAACTGGTCATAGCCGGCTCGGGCACCAAGCTCAACACCGGCCTTCCCCCCGGCGACGAATACCTGGCTCTTTCCACCCGGAAGCTCGACCGGATATCCGACCACGACGTCCCCAACTTCACCGTCACCGCCCAGGCAGGGATATTACTGACTTCGCTGAACGACGCACTGGCCCGGGAAAAGCAATATCTGCCTCTGGACCCACCCTGCGGCAAGACCACCCTGGGCGGCACGCTTTGCAGCAACAGCAACGGGCCCCTCCGCCTGCTGTACGGCGGTCTGCGCGATCTGATACTGGGGGCCGGGATAATCGCCACCGACGGCCGAAGAGGAAACTTCGGAGGCAAGGTGGTTAAAAATGTTGCCGGCTACGACATCAGCCGATTCCTCATCGGCTCCAGGGGTACGCTGTGCCTCCTGGAGGAGGCCACGATGAAGCTGTTTCCGCTGCCCGAACGGGAAGCCACCTGTGCGGCTCTGTTCAAGGCACCCGGCCCCGCCCTGGCTGCCGCCGACCGACTGCGCTCATCACAGCTATCCCCGGCGAGGATCGTGCTCCTGGATCATGAAACGGTCGCTCTCACGGAAATCGAAGATATCATACCCCACCGTGAGGGTTGCTGCACTCTGCTCACCTCCTTTCACGGTTTTGAAGACAGCGTCCGCCGACAGCTAAAAGATACGCACCAAACCTGTGCGGAACAGGGCGCCATCGATATAGAAAGCAGGGAAAACGACCGCAGGCTCTGGGAGAGAATAAGGGCGATCAAGCAGAGCGCCGACGACGAACATGCCGTAATTCTCAAGATCGGCCTCCCCTCCTCCAGGCTGGCGGAAGCCTTCGCTCAACCGCTCTGGAAACCAGAGAGTTCTACCCGGAGCTGCACACTGGTCGATGCAGGCTGCGGGATAATCTAT
>JAUXIQ010000143.1 GCA_030620925.1 Nitrospinota bacterium | reverse complement strand
TGGCTATAACTTTACTTACAATGATACTGCCCTTGCGGAAACGTACGATCCCACAAATCCCCGGGACACAGCTAACCCCTCTACTTGCAGCCCCTCTTGCCCGCAAGAGCCTGACATGGTGGACTTCTGCCTGACCTGCCACGACGGTACTACACCTGCTGGAGTGACAATGTCCACTGATGATGGGACCCCTACCGGAAATATAGTCATGGAAAACATAGCTGATGCTTGGGGCGTCGCCGATTATCATGGTAGCGTACAAGGAAGCCTTTCAACTACAAGAGGCACGGTGAAGACACCCTGGAATGATAATCCCGGCTCAGAGTTACCGGCAACAGGAGCTTATGCAGCATTTCCATGCACTACTTGCCACGACCCACACGGCTCTGACAACATCTATCACCTCAAGGCGGAAGTTACTGTTGCCGGAGTTACCATGGCGGTTGGTGGCGGGGCAGGTTCAGGATTTGAATCGGGTGATTTTACCAGGTACGGCTCCACTACATACACGCTTCCCTGCTTTGTGGGCACCACCATGAATACCGGCGGAGACTGCAGCACTGGAACCCAGGGGGACCATAGATGGGGCGCCTGGTGCACCTTCTGTCACACTATGGCTGGCCATGGGCAATCAGAAGATCAAACTGGCTGCCGAGTCGGGCATATGCACGGCGGTGGAGCTTTCTAATAAGAGGATGGAATCATGAGAGTGATAGCTTTTATTCTGGTTGCCACGCTTATTATTCTTAACTGGGCCATCACGGCTCGCGGGGATGTGAGCCAGCGCCAAATCAATGATGAGGTCCTGCTCATTGAAGTGGAAAACGAACCCTGGCAGCCTGAGGGCTTCGATGAAGCTCTCATACTTAAAGCCGCCCGCGTAAAGGCCGTGCCGACTATTGACGGTAAAGGGAGTGACCCTGTTTGGTCCCAGGCGGAAAGCCTTACCGTGCCCCTGACATACGGCTCGGTGCGTGAAGCCACCATTAAGGCGGTCTACACTGACAAGGAGGTTTTTCTCCTGGTGAGCTGGCCCGACGCAACCAAAGACGATCAACACCGACCCTGGGTCTGGAACCAAAAGCTCGGACGCTACGTTGAAGGCAAACAAGTGGAAGACTCTCTTTTTGTGAGCATAGAGGGCGGCTGTGATTGGACCCCCTCACTGCTCTCCGGATACACTTACGATTTCGACGGCTGGCTTTGGCTGGCGGCACGCAGCGATCCTCTGGGTCAGGCAGTAGATGTCGACGGTAGCGTCCTGAACCGATCGGTTCCAGGTCTGGGTTTTACCAAGTACACCAGCAGGAATAAAAACATCCTCTGGGATCTAAAGTTCATAGACCGCAGGCCGGATATTCTGACAAAACCCTGGCAAGAACTCAAAAGGATGTACAAGAGAACTCCCCTGGAAAGGGAAGTTTACGTCAGGTACCAACCGGATCCTATTAATAGAAAGCGGAGGCCCGAGTTTACTACTAAACATCCTGCCCCGGATAATAAGCAGGGTTCAAACATCCTGAGCCCGCAGACCGCTCACGCTGCTCAGACCCCACTACTTATAGCACCTCAATATAAGCCCGCCAAACTCACCGGTGATGCGGGAGAAGTGGCGGCAAAGGGGCGCTGGGAAGATGGTCGTTGGACAGTGGAGTTTCGCAGGGTACTGATTACCCCTTCCAGAACAATAACCGACTCAGTTTTTGAGAGAGTAACCCAATTCTCAATTCATGTCTTTGACCACGTTGAAGGGCTGGACAAATCCAGCGAATCGGGACGCCTTTTCATCCAGTTCGAACCTCTCAGCAAGACAGAGAAGTAGAAGAAATGTCGAGTAACGCCTTATAGGGCAGGCGATGAATTTAAGAAAAGTAATCGGTCTTGTGGCCGTGGCAGTGGTTGTCGCGGCTATTTTAATTTTCACCCTCTACGTCCGTCCCCATAATCAAACTCTGCGACAGGCGCAAGTCCATCTCCAAAAAGGCATCGACCTTTATAACAAGAAAGACTATCTTCACGCCGAACTCGAGCTCCGTAAAGCCCTGAGGACCAACCCCAGGGAATGGAATGCACCTTTTTACATGGCCTCGGTCATGGTCCAGACGAAAAGATACGGCTTTGCCGTCCTCTACCTGGAGCGGGCTCTCACCCTTAATCCCGGAGAAATCAAAATATTGAACGCCTTCGGTGTGGTATATTTCAAGTTGGAAAGACTGGATATGGCCAAGGGCTATTTCACCGCCGCATTGAGCATTGCTCCAACCAACCGCCAGGCCAAGGATTTTATGGAAACTATGGCCAAGCTGCAGCGGCGCTCGGCGCAGAAAGCAGCTTCAGGAGAAAAGTAAAAAATGGCCTGGCGAAACGTATCAAAAAATTTAATCAGTTTCATCGCCTCGGTCAAGTTCGCCATACCTTTGCTGATAGCCATAGCCGCGGCCTCCATTATAGGAAGCCTCATTCCCCAGGGACGCAACGTCAAGCTGGCTTCAGACATACCCGAATGGATAGCAAGCCTCAACCGTTATCTTCAGCTCAACGATATATTCCATTCCTGGTGGTACATTATACTTTTAGGGCTCCTGGGCTTCAGTTTGCTCACCGTCGCCATTAAGCGCTTTCCCAGGGTCTATCAGCAGCGAGGCAGAGGAGCAGCCCTGGGCATCCTCCTTGCCCACCTGGGGATACTCACTATCCTGGGAGGAATGGTCTACAGCGGGTTCTCAGGTTTTCGGTATTATACCCGTCTCGTAGAGGGTGATGTAACCGTCTTGCCCCCCCTCCCCTTCGTCATAAAGCTCGATGAGTTTAAGCTGAAATATTACCCGGAGGAGACCTTCAAACACTGGGGACCCGACGCCCGATTCCCCGAAAAGCAGGAAAGCATGATAACCCTTTTCCACCACGGCAATCCTTTTATGAAAGCTGCAATCGCGCCCGGCCAACCCATAATCGCTAAAGGTGTTACTCTTCTACCGGCGCACAAAGACATCGGTTGGGTCTTCGATCTTGTGATAACGGACCTCAATGGCCGGGAGAAGGTTGTCCCCATCTGGCCCTGGGCGCCGCCGTTGATCAGCTTTTACGGCGGCCAGCAGAGATATATGGCCCACAGCTTAAATTACGATTGGGGTTCTGCACGGGAAAACGAGGGAAACTCCCCCCGCGCTACAACGGAAATATTCAAACTACAAAGTGACGGCACCGTTGATTCCATGGGTTTCGCCACGGATAAGGAACCCCTGCAAGTAGGCGCGTTTACCATGGCCATCGAGTCCATCCGCCCCTATACAGGGATTCACGTATACGTAAGGCCCGAAAAACCCTTTTTCATCACGGGTTTCATAGCCCTGCTGGCCGGACTGGTTTTCACCTTCTACCGGCGCACCTCTCAAAGCTCAGGGAATTCGACCGGCCTTCAATAGGAGTAAATCGTAGATGCCCATCACAGCGGCAAAGATTGAATTACTTACCATGGGCGTAGCCACGGGGGGGTATGTGGCCGCCTGGTTAATCTACCTGTTTTCGCTGCGGTCAGACGGAGAAGCGAACCGGAGCGCCGCTCCGGTTATCACTTTAATTGCCTGGGCGTTTCACGTCGTCTCTTTAAGCGTGAGGGGATACAGGGCGGGGCACCTCCCCATTTTCAACGCTTTCGAATTCCTGTCCCTCTTTTCAGCCGGAGTCGTCCTGGCCCATATAATTTTCGAGCGGCTCTCCCGGCGCAAAGACCTGGGCGTTGCCCTTCTTCCCGTAGCCCTGGCCATTCTCGTCTATGCCTGGACTCTCTCCAGGGCGGTAGAGCCGGTTATTCCCATATTCAGGGGTTTCTGGCTCAAAATCCATATTCTTACCGCTCTCGTCGCCTACTCGGCGTTTGCAGCCACTTTCGGGGCCTCCCTTCTTTACCTGATCAGAAAGGGAAGCGACGAGGCTCCCGCCGCTGAAAGCCAGGCAGGCGAAAAGCTGCTCGACGACGTGGCGCGCAGGGCCGCAATAGTCGGATTTTGCTTTCTAACGGTGGGGATAATCAGCGGCGGCATCTGGGCGGAATACGTATGGGGCCGGTTCTGGTCGTGGGACCCGAAGGAGACCTGGTCGCTCATAACCTGGCTCATTTTCGCCGCCTACATCCATACTCGCTACCACAGGGGGTGGCGGGGTCGAAAGGCCGCCCTGGTGGCGGTGATAGGGTTCCTGGCGGTGATGGTAACCTACCTGGGGGTCGACCTTTTCATGTATCGGCAGCACAATTTTCTATTCTGGCGAAGCCCATAAAATCAACGACCAGTATCCGTTCCAATCTTTTCGGATTCTGTTATCGCCCTCCCCTTCTATTTCGTCACATCCCCGAATTTCGGTTTTATTATAGAAATTAGCGCCTCAGAGTTTAGCTCCAGGCCCATTCGGGGGTCTCCAGAGCTGATATTAACCTTCTCTTTTCTCATAATCCCGCCATCAAAAATAACCGGAATATCTTCTTTCAACAGCAGCGGCGGCAAAGCCCCCATCTCGTAACCCGATATTTCCTCTATTTCCCGCTCCGATGCAAAACTTAATCTCGATGAATCCATCAAGCTTCGTACTTTGGCCGTATCCAACATTTCATCCGCCGTCATGCACACCAGATAGTAATTTTTCTTTCTATCCACCAAGAGGATACATTTTATCATTTCATCCAGAGGGACATTTCTCTCCTCCGCCGCCGCCTCGCAGGTATAAGCGGGCTTTGCGTGTGGAAGCAGCCTGTATTTCAGCTCCATCGAATCCAATAACTGTATAACTTTCGAGCCCGATCCCAATTTTCACTCCCCTTGAAAGCTCCTTATTTCTTCATTATGATCACAGGGACCAACACCAGCAAGGCGAACAGTGCGATGAGCAGGAACACATCGTTGTATGCCCTGACCAGGGTCGCCTGGGCGACCATCCCTTTTATCATCGACAGCGAATAGGCCGAGGCCTGTACATCAGAAAAGAAACCGCTGTGCAACAGGAATCCCTTCACCCTGGCGAACGAGAGATAAAACCCCGTCGAAGAGAGGTTCACCATGTCGCTGCCCATTGAGCCGTGAAAAGCTATCCGCGTTTGGAGGAAAGTGTTGAACATGGCGATGCCGAAGGAACCGCCTATGACCAGCAACAGCATCAGATAGCCGGATGCCATGCCCACTTTACCCTGGGGTATGCCTCTCATGGCCACTTTGGTCAGAGGTATGAACAGCAATCCAGCCCCCGCTCCCCTGAGCATCTGCATGAACACTATGGTGCCGGCGGAAGTCTGAAAATTAACCGAGGAGTACATAAGCATGCCCAGAAAGCCCATCACCAGGCCCAATCCAATCAAAACCCTGGAATCCCACCGATCGGCTATCCAGCCGGATGTCAGTAAAAGAATTGAAGAGATTATGGAGCCCGGAACCATCATGAGGCCCAGCTGGAACACCGTATAGTCCATGATGTTAACCAGCAGTATCGGGAGCAGGAACGCAGCAGCGTAGAAGGTAACGCCGTATAGAATCATGGTGAGCATGCTGAGGCTGAAGTTATAGTGCTTGAAAAGCTGCAGGTCCATGAAGGGCTTCTTGGTCTTCAACTCTATGATGACGAAGGCGACAAAAGCGACAATACAGATAAAGACCAACGAGATTATGTAGTTCGAATCCCACCCTTCCTTGTTTACCTGGCTCAGTGCGAGCAGCAGGGAGAGCAGTGAGAGTGTCAGGGTAGCGAAACCGAGGAAATCGAAGGACATCTTTACGCCTGACCTGATATCCCGCATTATAAAGCTGACCAGCAATAAACCGGCAACCCCTATGGGCAGGTTGACGAAGAACATGATGCGCCAGTTAAGGTGCTCAAGCAGGTACCCGCCGATGCTTGGCCCGAGGGCGTAAGGGATGAGCGTGGCGCCCACGCTGAAAACGCCCAGTCCCGTCCCCCTCTCATCGTGCGGGAAGGTTTCCACCAGAATAGCTA
>JAUXIQ010000339.1 GCA_030620925.1 Nitrospinota bacterium | reverse complement strand
GCTGTGGCTCCTAACCGCGGCCCGAAACATGAGCATAGCAGAAAAAGAGGGGCTGGACATCATCACCCCCTGCACGGGGTGCAACTCCTCCCTCAATAACGCCGCCGCACAGCTCAACCAGAACCCCCGGGAGCGGGAACAGACCGTAACCAAGCTGGAAACGCTTGGCCTGGAATACAATGGTGCGGCGAAAGTTAAACAATTCCTGGAAGTGTTGCACGACGAGGTCAGCCCCAGGACCATCTCCGAAAAATCAACGAAATCGTTACGGGGACTCACTCTCGCCCTGCATTACGGCTGCCACATGATGCGGCCCAGCAGCGGTGTCCATTTCGATAACCCCATCCTGCCCGTTAAGATGGACAAATTAGTGGAAGCCCTGAAAGCAAAAAGCCTTCAGTACCCCTCCAAGATGGATTGCTGCGGCCAGGCCCTGGGCGCTGTAGACGAAGAAGAAATTTCCATGGAGATGATGTGGAAAAAGCTCAAGGAGGTGCAGGACCTGGGAGCCGACGCCCTGGTGGTCTGCTGTCCGGCCTGCTTCATCCAGTTCGACTACGGACAGAACATCGCCCAGCGTCAAGGCATCGACGTGGCGGTGCCCATCATCTATCTCTCGGAGCTTATCGGGCTGGCCCTGGGTTTCTCAGCGGAGGAGTTGGGTGTCACCATGCACCGATCCGATACCTCCTCTTTCTTCGAAAAATGGGATCGGGCGATTCAGAGGTTCGCAATCATCGAGGAACATTTCGACCTGGAGGTGCTGGAGCGCTGCAACGAGTGCCGGGCGTGCAGTTTCGACGTATGCCCCGTGGCAAAGAGCGACCCGGATTACGTCCCCTACGAGATAATAGGTAAATTACTGGAGGGACGGCTTGATGAGGTTATCGAAGAGGGCAAGTTCTGGAAATGTCTCGAGTGCAACGCCTGCTACGAAATGTGTCCCCAGAGGTCTTCACTGTGGGAGACTTTCGGTAAACTCAAAAACCTCTCCATAGATAAAGGTCTCCACCCGGACGCCATCAAAAAAGGTATAGACTCTTTCAAGAAGACCGGCGTGCTGGTGCGGCCCAACGAATCGCAGCGAAAAAAACTGGGCCTTACCACCCCAGTGAAAACCGACGTAGAAAGCTTGAAAAAATTGTTCAAATAAGAATTGAGGGGGTATTTTTGTAAAAATACCCCCTCAAACTCCCCCCAAAAACTTTTTTTACTAGAGCATACATAAAAGTCTTTGGAAGAATGATTTTGGGAAACCCTTTTTCCAAAAAAGGTTCCCTCATTCTTTATGTTTTCGGTCGCAGTATTTGCAGTCCTTACCCATGGTGCGGCTGCCCCCGAAAGGACATCTCCTATCCATGCGTATTACTGACATGGCCCGGCCGGCGACCTCCCTTTTACTAGGGTCAGCTTCGCCGTCCATGAGTATATCTTTCAGCGCGGGTAGCGACCGTTCACCGAGCATGGACAGAACGGATAGTGCGGGGCCGCTGATGGATTCTTCAGTGTTTGCGGCAAGTTCGATAAGGACGGGAATAGACGCCTCACCGATTCCTTCGAGGGCACGAATGGATGCGCCGCGTATATAAACATCTTCCACGGCGTCTATAAGCGCTGGAAGCGCCGATGCGTCACCTATATAACCGAGGGCGCGAGCGACGTGTTCCCGCACGGAGATATTTTCATCCTTGAGCATGGGTATCAGATGGGGCACGGCTTCGGGGCCCATAGTTACCAGCCGGTTCATTATCTCTTCCCTGCGCAGGAAGCTGTTCTTCCCGCCCCCGTCCCCCATGCTGCGGAGCCGGACTATGAGCTTCAATATTTTGTCTTCATTCGGCACCATTAACGGATCTTCTTGATTAATATGGCGGGGATGATGGAAATAACCAAAAGAAATGCCATGAACAGGAACGTATCATGATAGGCGTCGACCACCGCCTCTTCCAATACAACTTTGTAGACCATAGACAACGATTTGATGCGAACCAGTCCGTCGGGCACACCGGCGAGGTGCAGATAGTTGGAGAATTCCGAGAGAGTATGCTTCACTCCGATGGAAGCAGCCTCCAGAGTTCCTGAAATCTTGGCGACGTGGTAATCGGTGCGATTGCTGAAAATAGCTATGAGCATGGTCATCCCGGTTACCTGCCCGATACCCCTTACCAGATTTATGAAAGCCGAGCCGTCCCTCAGTTTTTCCGGGGGCAGCGCGCGCAGAGCGGCCTTTGTGTTGCAGGGCATAATCCAGCCTCCGCAGAAGCTGCGCATAAAGGTGATGGAAAAGATAGTGGGTATGGTGCTAAGAGAAGTGAGAAAAGTGTACCGGTAGATAGCCAGCGTCCTCAAACTCACCCCTCCTATTATCAGTTTCTTAAGGCTGACCCTGTCCGACAATCTGCCCATGAAAAGGGCGGTTGCGCCGTGCAGCGTGGCGGTGGGGAAAATGATGAGGCCGGCCTTCAAGGGAGTGAAATCCATGAAGGTCTGTAGGTAGAGGGAGAAAAGAAAGAAGATACCCATGGAGTCCATGTCGTTTACGAAGGACGTGAGCATAACTTTGGTGAAGTCCCCTATTTTAAACAGACGCAAGTCAAGGAAGGGGTTTTTCCCCTTGAGCTCCACTATGAGGAAGAGCACGAAAGAGATTAAAGCTATGGCGAATAAGCCGGTTATATAATTGGAGCGAAACCAACCCTCCCGCTGCCCCTGGCTGATTCCCAGGAGAAAAGTGAGGAGAAAGAGGGCCATCGTCACCAGACCGAAGAGGTCGAGCGGTCTCTTGTGCCGAAGACCAACATCCTTCAAGACGGATATAGCCATCATGAGCGCAAGGAAGGCGAAGCCGGTATTGAAATAGAACACGTAGCGCCAGCCAAAGCTATCTATAAGGTATCCTCCGAACGAAAACCCGAGCGCAGCGCCCCATGAAGGGGCCAGGACGGAGAGCCCAACGGCGGTGCCTTGACGCTCAGGGGGAAACGATTGATACAGTATCACCAGGGCAACGGGCAAGAGAGGCCCGCCGCCGATACCGGCCAGAATTCGGAACACGATGAGGGATTCAACGTTCCACGCTATTGCGCACAATACCTGGGATATAAGGAAAATGATCATCGCGCCTATATAGAGCTTACGGCTGCCCAGGCGTCCCCCCAACCATGCGGTGGTGGGTATGAGCACTGTGGAAGTGACCATATTGGAGATGACCACCCATTGGGCCGTCTCCAGGCTGGTGCTGAGGCTGGACATGATGCGGGGCACCGCCAG
>JAUXIQ010000271.1 GCA_030620925.1 Nitrospinota bacterium | reverse complement strand
GCGGCCATGAACATGTTTCGATGTGAGATGACCGCCCCTTTGGGGAGCCCGGTAGTGCCCGAGGTGTACATGATGAACTGAACGTCGTCCCCTTCGGCCTCGATCTCCGGCTCATCCTTAGAGGATTTAGCCAGCCAGTCTTCATAGTCGAGATGTCCGGTGGGCGTTTTCACTCCCTGATGAACATAGCTTTTAAGCTCTAAATTGGGCGTCATCTCCTCCACCGTTCCGGCGAACTCCGAGCCGTAGACGAGGTACAAGGCTCCGCTGTCTTTTACGATATATTCCAGCTCAGAGGCCACCAACCGCCAGTTGAGGGGAACCATTACCGCGCCGGTTTTGGCTATGCCGAAATATGTTTCGTAATACTCGACTGAGTTCATCATCAGCACGCCCACCCGTTCACCCTTCTGCACACCCATGCCTACGAGGGCATTGGCAACACGGTTGGCGCGATCGTTAAGCTCTCGGAAGGTCAGTCTCTTATCATCGCAAACCACGCCCAGCTTATCGGGGTTCAGGTGCGCTCTCCTGGCGAGAAACCGGCCTATGTTCATCTTCATATTTTTTGCCTCCTCACAAACACTCCTAACGGGTCAAACATCAAGCGCATGCTTCAGACGGCCTTGCCTTCTTCCTTTAGCACGGAGAGGGTCTCCCCGAAGGCTCTGGCCGTCTTCTCCATGTCGGCGTCCTCGTGGGCGGACGAAATCCACCCTCCGGGCCCCGGCATGTCCACGCCGCCCAGCATCATGCCGCAGCGCAACTCAAAAATAAGGTCGAGCCCGGCGCTGTTCTTGAGCGCTTTGTAATCGTAATCGCAGTCGGAGTAATCGCATTTCCCCCGCTTTGGACATTGATGGTTCATCAATACATGGAATATCGAGGATTGGCCGTAGACGCACCAGCTCACTCCCTGGTCGTCTATTACCTCGTTCAGTTTCCGCCGGAGCGAATGCCCCGTTTCGGCGGCCTTCTCTATGTGGTCTCCCTCCTTCACCTCGGTCAGTGCCGCCACCCCGGCGCTTGCTGAGAGCGGATTAGCGTTAAAGGTGCCGGGGTGATAGATTTTTTTAAACCGGTTCCAATCGGATTCGAGCTTGAACTCCAGGAGCTCCATTATGTCCTGCCGGCCGCAGACCGCCCCGCCCGGCAGCCCCCCGGCGAGTATCTTGGCCAGGCTGGTAATATCCGGTATGACGCCGTAGAGTTCCTGTGCGCCGCCCCGGGCCAGGCGAAAGCCGGTGACCACCTCGTCGAAAACCAGCAGCACGCCGTGCTTCAGCGTAAGCTCCCTTAGCTCCTGAAGAAACCCTTCCCTGCCGGGGATGGTGCCGTATGCCGCCCCGGAAGGCTCCAGGATGACGCAGGCTATATCGTTATTCTCCGTCAATAACCTTTCCACCGTCTCGATGTCGTTGGGCGGGGCGAGCAGACAGCTATCCACCACGCCCTCCAGTAGGCCGGGCGATATGGGCGTTTCGTAAGGAGGAAACACGCCCATGAGCACGTTATCGTGCCAGCCGTGGAAATGCCCCTCGAACTTGATCATCTTTTCCCTGCCGGTGAACGACCTCGCCAGCCGGAGGGCCATGAGGGTGGCTTCAGTGCCGGAGCTGGTGAACCTCACTCTCTGCGCACTGGGCACCAGATCGAGCACCATCTCGCCCCAGGCTATCTCCAGCTCGTGGCAGGCGCCGTAGTGCGTGCCCCTGCCCAACTGATGATTCACCGCCGCTTCGACCTTGGGATGGCCGTGGCCCAGGATGAGGCCGCCGTGCCCCACCCAGTAGTCGATAAATTGATGCCCCTCTCCGTCCCATTTATGGGCTCCTTTGGCCTTTTCAATATAAATGGGGAAGGGGAGCATGATCCTGGCATCATGAGTGATGCCTGAGGGGAAGACGGCCCTGGCCCTCTCCCAGAGTTCGGCCGAGCGGGGAAAAGTCTCAGCGAATCGTTTAGTGAGCTTACCCGGTCCTGATGGTTTGCTGTTCTGCGTCATGGTGCACCTGCCTTAAGTGAATTTAAGATTCTGGTTCTCCATCACGTTAACGCGCAGGGAAATAATTTAACATTTTTAAGCCCTACTTTCAACCAGCGGCGAGATTAACTTTGAGGGAAGGAGGAAACAAGGGACAGAGGTCTATTTTATCGCTCCCGCGGTGAGGCCCGAAACGAAGTATTCCATGAAAAAGACGTAGACCAGCACCACGGGTATGGCACCTAACACGGCGCCGGCCATGAGCGAGCCCCAGTAAAAAATGTCCCCCCTGATTAACTCGCCGGAAATACCTACGGTGACCACTTTATTCGCCGTGGAAGATATAAAAACCAGGGCGTAGAGGAACTCGTGCCAGCCCATGGTGAAGGCGAACAGGGCGGAGGTTATGATGGAGGGTTTAGCAACGGGGATGACGATCCTGATAAAGGTCTGCAGTCTGGTGCAGCCGTCTATCATTGCGCACTCTTCTATCTCTTTGGGGATGGACCTGAAATAGCCCATCATCAGCCAGGTGAGGAAGGGCACCAGGAACGTCGGGTAGGTAACCACCAGGGACCAGATGGAATCCGAGAGACCGAATTTAACGACTACCTGGTTCAAAGGCAAAAACATCAGCGAAGGGGGCACCAGGTAGGTCACGAATATGCCCACCCCGAAAAATTCCACTCCTCTGAACTTCATCCGTGCCAGTGCGTAGGCGGAGAGCAAAGCTATGACCAGGGCTATCACAGTGGTAAGCACGCTGACAATTACCGTGTTCTTGAACCATACGATGAACGGGGTATCGAACAGGAGGAGCCTATAATGTTCGAGCGTAATGCCCTGCTTGATGAGGAAGGGAACGGCTTCCAGATCGTAGAGCTCGGCGTCCTTCTTGAAGGAAGTGATGAGCATAAAATATAAGGGGAACAGGGCGAAAATGAAAAAAGGAACCATCGGGAGGTATAGATCGAAGGCCTTTAATATGTTCCTCCCCTTTTTTTTCATACAATTTCTTTCCTTCCGAGCAATCGGAGCCTGAAGATTTTAAATTCGAGAGCTTCCTGATGCTATAAATCGAGAAGGACAGGTAATCAGATTTTCCCCGGAAAACCATCCGGAATTATGACTATGGAGAAAAATAAGAGAATCTGATGGAAAGGGCAGGATGCTCAGCGGGTATGGATCACTCAGTTTATCGATATATTTTCACCACCGAAGTGATATGGGCATGCTTCACAATCCATCTATATCAAATAGCAATAAACGCTGCTATTTTATTGCTCCCGCGGTCAGGCCTGAAACGTAGTATTCCATAAGAAAGACGTAGAGCAGCACCACCGGTACGGCCCCAAAAATCGCACCGGCCATGAGCGAGCCCCAATAATATATGTCTCCCCTGATCAACTCGCCCACCACACCCACGGTAACCACCTTGGAGGTGGTGGAGGATAAGAAGGTCAAGGCGTAAAGGAACTCATGCCAGCCCATGGTGAAGGCGAAGAGGGCGGAGGTTATGATGGCCGGTTTGGCCACGGGAATGACGATTCTGACGAAGGTCTGCAGCCTGGTGCAGCCGTCTATCATGGCGCACTCTTCTATCTCTTTGGGGATGGTCCTGAAGTATCCCATCATCAGCCAGGTGAGAAACGGTATCAGGAAGGTGGGGTAAGTAACTACCAGAGACCAGATGGAGTCCGACAGCCCCAGCATATTGATCACCTGGTTCATGGGCAGGAACATCAGAGAGGGGGGCACCAGGTAGGTCACGAATATGCCCACCCCGAAGAACTCCACGCCCCTGAACTTCATCCGCGCCAGGCTGTATGCCGCCAGAAGAGCTATGAACAGAGCAAGCGAAGTGGTGAGCAGGCTGACCATTATCGTGTTCTTGAACCAAATCAGGAAGGGTGTCTCATACAAAAGG